>JAFGVT010000199.1 GCA_016937825.1 Fidelibacterota bacterium
CTTCCGGCTTCTGACTTCTGATTCTATCTTCCGGAGTATTATGATCGATCCCCATGTACATCTTCGCGACGGGAAACAGCGGCACAAGGAAACCCTGAAGCACGGGCTGTCCGTTGCGGAAAAGATCGGCCTTTCCGGGGTGTTCGACATGCCGAACACGGATCCACCCATTCTCCGCCGCGATGACATCATTTGCCGCCTGCAGGCTGCCGCCGATGTCAAAAGTCCTGTTTTTTACGGTCTTTACTGCGGACTCGGCACCGACCCGGATCAGATAAGGGAGGCGGTCGACTGCGTGCGGGAATATTACCGGGTCGTCGGACTGAAACTCTACGCGGGCAGATCCACCGGGGACATGTCGATCCCGGAGGCGGCAAATCAGTTCAAGGTCCTTCAAGTGCTTGCCCGTTACCATTATGAGGGGGTGCTCGCCGTCCATTGCGAGAATGAATCGGACTTTCGCCCGGAACTCTGGGACCCGGCAAAACCGCTGAGCCACACCCTGGCTCGGCCGCCGGTTTCGGAAGTGAACTCCGTCGCCAACATCATCGGGCTTGCCCTGGAAGCCGGGTATAAGGGAACGCTCCATATCTGCCACGTTTCTCTGCCAAAAAGCATCGAGATCATTGAGGCTGCCCGAGAAAGCGTACCCTTCCGCATCACCTGCGGGGTTACGCCGCACCACCTGCTGCTTTGCGACATCATGATGGAAGGTGAAGCGGGACTTTTGCTGAAAATGAATCCGCCGCTTCGCAGCAAGGATGACCGCGACAGTCTCCTTCGCATGCTGCTGGACAGCCGCATCGACTGGATCGAATCGGACCATGCTCCGCATCTGAAAAGCGAGAAGCTGGGGCCGCCCTATGCTTCGGGAATACCGGGATTTCCGATCCTCCCCTTTTTATTGAAGGTCCTCCGCATGCACGGCGCGTCGGAATCGCTGCTGCAGCGCGTGACCCATGACCGCATCTGCGAGGTGTTCAAACTGTTCATTCCCTTCCGGGACATGCACGATCAGGACACCTTTAACGAATATGACGTGAACGCCTACACGTTTCTGTAAAAGGCGGAATAAAGCCGGAACACCCATCGCATTCTCATTAACGGGAGGGATTATGTTAAGAGAACGATTTGCTCATCTTACCTACGAAAACACCATTCCGATGTTCGGTTCGGACCATCTGACCTATCTTGCCATTATTCTGGTCGTCTGCACGGTATTTCTGGTCTTTGCGAAAAAAACGCTGATCGGTGAAAAGGCCGTCAAGGCCGGCCGCATCCTGGGCATTGTCGTACTAACCCACTTGTTCCTGGAAATACCCACGCTGCGTCTGCTCATGGGAGAGCCGCTGGCCACCAGTCTGCCGCTGCACCTGTGCAATTTCGGGATGATCATGGTCGGAACGCTGCTGATCACCCGTAAACAATGGGCGCTTGACCTCGCCTATTTCTGGGCGCTCTGCGGAGCCTCTCAGTCGCTGCTGACCCCGGACCTCCGCTACATTTTTCCCCATCCCCTGGCCATTACCTTTTTCACCGCGCACACCCTTGAGATCGTGGGAGTTCTGTACGCCGTGATCGTGCTGAAAATGCGGCCCACCTGGTCGTCCATTCCCCGGGTCTTTTTGGTCACCCTCGGCATGGCCCTGGTGATCTTCCCGATAAATTTCATCCATCCCGACGCCAACTACATGTTCCTGAAATTCGCCCCGGCCGGGGGATCGCTGATCGATCTTCTCGGCCCCTGGCCCTGGTACATCCTTTCCCTCGTGGGCGTCGCGATCGTATTCTTTGTCTTGGCCTACCTCCCCTACGCCGTCAGCGACGGGATCCGGAAAAAAAGAGCCGCCGTTTCCGGGTGATCCGCCGGTTCAGCGCAGGAGACTCATTCAGCGGAAGAAAACAGTTCAATTTCCGGAGACCGGCCGCTTCAGTTCCGTCAGGATCTCTTCCAGTTCTTCTTCGGCGTATTCGATCTTTTTCAGATAGCGGTGAATATTGACGGCCAGAAAAGGCCAGACGACCAGGCAGAGCACCCCCAGTGCAAAGGAAAAGGATTTTACGGGATTGTTCATCAGGTTCCCGAGCCCGAAGCCGAGCAGGATCACGCTTTCAAAGAAAATGAAGAGCAGTTGTTTCAGGCGGGTTCGGCGCACCCATTTCTTTATATCCTCGATATTGAGGTCCCTGCGTTCGTTCGGGTTGAATGCCCGTTCCAGTTCCTTTAATAAAAAATCGTTCATAACGGTCTCCTCCGGTTATGATCCCCCGTGCATGCGGGTTCCTTTGCGACACAATCCTTCGTGCGGACAATGCGTGCAGGCATCCGCAAAAGGTCTTTCGGTAATTTCATACTTCCCTTCACTGATCCGGGAAAAAAGATCACATAAATACCTGTCAAATTCACGGATATTGAAACCGTTGCCGTTTCGGGAATTCAATTGTTCGAAGTTGCCGTTACTTTCGGTGAAGGTAAATATTTTGGTGTTGTCTTTATCCTTGATCTGTTCATAGGCCGCCATGAGCGGACGGTCCGGATAGCTTTCCCTGCACTTTTTCGCGTACAGGTACAATTGAGACAAAAGCATTTTTTTCATGTCGGACGTATTGAGGGTTCCGGTCTTATAATCGCTCACCACGATCATTTCTCCGTCATCCCTTGAAATGATCTTATCCATTATCCCGCTTAAGGATACCCTGACCCCATCACAGCACAGCCTGAGATCATCAAAGCGCTTCTCTGTTTCAAGGACCCTGCAGCCGCCGAATGTTTTCTGATGATTCCCGATGGCGATGACAAAAGCGTTCGATCCGGAACCTTCGTTCAGGTCGCGGACATAGTCCCTGAACTGATCGGTCTGGAAAGGATCCTCTGTGTCGATCCTTTGGTGTTTAAAGGTCTCATCTATGTTTTTTTGAAGCAGGGGTATTGCATCGCGGATGTCGAGATGAAATCCTCCCTGTTTTCCGAACAGCTCAAGTATTTTGTGCACGGTCCGTCCCCGGATCAGCGTCCAGCAGGATGCCTCATCCGTATCCAGGGGCAAACAGGCAAGCACCTTGTCGTAATAAAAACGCATCGGGCACGCAAGCAGGGCATCCACCGACGTCACGGACAGATGGAAGTCTTTTTCGATCGCATCCACCCGGCCGGAATATATTCCTTTTTCTCCGGAAACAATCTCGTTGTGTCTTCTTTCGAGGGGCCTTTCCGGCTCGCGGATCCGGCAATTGTCATAGCGAAGCAGAACGTCCCTTCTTATGCCTTTTTCCGCGTTGAGCGGCAGGATATCGGGACCTTCCAAAAAGCTGGACCTGTTCTGTTCCGATCCGTCCTCGGCATGCAGGGAAGAAGAATAGACGACGCGGTCGCCGAGAGATATCCAATGATCCATAAAATGCCGGTTCAATTCGAGTGAAAAGGCTTCCTTCAGGTTCAGGCAGGGATTTTCATTTTCGGGGCGGGGAATATCTCCTTCGACCATGCCCATGACATAAAGCGTGTCGGGGACGGAGCCCAGACTGTCCAAAAAGCCCACCACGGGGATCCCGTTCATTTGCTCCCATCGCGGAACGCTCTCTTTTTTGATCCGTATCATCATTTCCTGATAAAGCAGCGAAAGATCCGCATCCGCACGGATCATGCCGAGATCTTCGATAACGGTGTCCAGCACATCCAGGAATTTGCGGCAGACTTTTTCATTTCCGCTTACCGGGGAAACATGCAGGTCTTTGATGAAGCGCTCGCACCTGTTCTTTACTTCATGGATCTGAACGGAAGAATATGTTTCGATAAATGCCCGGACTTCCGCCGGCACTCCGTGTTCCTCAAGGGGCAGTGAGCGGACCTTTTTATCATAATTCAGCAGGTCTTTGTTCATGCCGCGCAGGGGATGCAAGAGAACGGGTGCAAGGTCCTGCCAGGCGGGATAGGGTGTTCTGATGATATTCAAAAGATCCAAAAGGAGTCCGGTACAGGGGGCTTCAAGCAAGGGCATCGGTTCGGTAAAACGCACCTGCAGGCCGCATTGGGGAAAGATACGCTTCAGGTGGGGGGCATATTTGTCCATGCTGGAAACGGCTATAAGTATGTTCTGTCCCGGGTTTGCGGAATTGCCGATATGCCGTGCAACGGCAAGGGTTTCTTCTCTTGGCGAAAAGGCTTCAATATATTTTAATTTGCCGCCGGTCGGCCGGGGGGCCAGCGAAAGCTCAAAATGAGTGGTGCGGGATTTGCATTCATGTATCAGCTCCCTGTCCCGCGGGGCCGGAGGCGGAAGGTCAATGAACCCGATACGTTCATTATTCAAGGGGATATTTTTATAAGCCGCGTCCGCCGGCAGATAAGCGGGAGTTGCGGCAATACTCCGGTAATTTTCCATGAACCCGGCGCGGATATCCCCCTTGCCGAGCTCATGATCCCTGATCGCGCGGGCAAGGAAATCCGCCGTTCCCTGTTTGATGTTTTTATCCGCCCGCTGTATCATCATGCGTAAACGGTCCTGCGAGGTGCAGGGTGTATTCGCTGACCGCAGCCATTTGCTCAGGGTCGTGATCCGGATGTCCGGGCGCATACGGCCGGCCTTTACCAGTCCGAGGTATATCTGTTCCTCGTGCTGCGATGAGGCGCAGAACAGAAGATGGGGTCCGTGTTCGAGTTCATTCAGCAAGGGCTCTATGTTCATGACCGCATCGGGCATAGCGGGTAAAAATCCGGGACCGATGGGCAGACCGTCGAAGTAACCTTCATTCCGGTCGACCCGGATCATTTCATTCAGGCTGACAAAATAGATCTTTCCTTCGGCATCAAGGCCAAATGCTTGTTTCAGCATCCACTGGTAGCTCTGTATTTGTTTTTTATATGCTTCCAGTCTGTTTTTTGTGCTGTCCGTTTTGAAATCCACAAGGATCCAGCGATCCTTGTGCCGGTAGAGCAGATCGATCGTCCCGTTGACCTGCACCATGTCCTTGTCCCTTCGCAGCCAGGCCTTGACGGGCAGCTCGCGATACTGTTCGGTCCCGGGATCGTTCAGAACATCAAATACGGCATGAGAACGGGTCGTTTCGAGAAGCGCATCGACTTTCGCGATCAGTTCCGCTTTGTTCTCCTTGCTGAAATGATGCATTATGGTTTCATCGATATCCTCCCGGTGTCCGGGAACATCAAACCAGCCCCGCTGCATGCAATAATGGTAAAGCGAACCCGCGGCCGTCCCCAGTCCGCCGCCGGTATCATCGAATTCATTTTCACCAGCCCCCATCAGATCGTGCGGCGAGCGGTAGAGGTAAGCGCCGGGTGTCTTGCATTCCGGGGGGGCGATCCATTCTTTTTCGGAGATCTCAATCCGGGTCTCTCGTTGAGACAGCTCCTCAAGGGAATGCTGGCGGATAACGTCCCGCGGCCAGTCTTCCGGTTCTTTTATCTTTAAGCCTTTCGGGCTCAGCACGTAGTTGTTCCACCAGGTATCCTCATAATCCTTATCCCGCTTTTCGCCAAGAAAAAGTACTTTATGGATCGCCCGGGTCAGTGCAACGTAGAAGATCCGCCGGTCTTCTGCCCGTTCTTCCAGATTTGCGATCCCTTTCAGCCGCAGCAGGATGCCCGGTTTGTCTTCATCGGATAAAGAAAGTGCGATCTCGTGGTGCCCGCCGGTCCGTCCGAGACGAATGTTGTCTTTCGACGAACTGCCGCTGTGGTTCATTTCCGGCAAAACCACGATGGGGAATTCCAGTCCCTTGGCTTTGTGAACCGTAAGAATATGTACCTTCGCCGTTCCGGGATAAAGGGCCTGGCCTTCCTCGCCGGATCCCTTTATCTGATAAAGGAAGAACTCCCTGATATTCCGCAATGAACTGTTGTTCCGCTGCATGCCCCGGATCATGTTCAGGGCCTTGTCCAGGTTCGCAAGTTGCTGCTCGGGCATAAGCTCGCCGACATAGCCCAGTTCGCGGTCCCCGCTGTCCAGGATACCTGCGATCAGTTCGTCGAGCGGTTTATTGCCCGCATCCCGGATCCAGGATACGATCAGGTCCCGCTTTACCCGCAGAACGGGATGGTCCTGCATGGCGTCAAAAACGGGGGCGTTCTTCTCTCGTCCGGTCAGGAGGTGAATGTCCGGATCGGAGCATCCGATGAAGGGCGAACGCAGCAGTCCGATCAGGGCATGGTCGTCATAGGGGTTGTCCAGAACGGACAAAAAATGGAAAATATCGCGAACGGCCGGCGTTGCATAGAATCCTTTTCCGCCGATGATCTTGACGGGAATGTTCAGATTCCGGAACGCCTGCAAATAGTCGGAGATCCTGGTAAAACGCCGCAGGATAACGCCGATCAGCGGTTTGCCGTCCTGCGGATCCATGCCGGAACCTTCATATTTTTCCAGCAGTTCCTTCACCCGTATCGCTGCGTGCCGCGCCGGCAGATACATATCGCTGCCGGCATCCTCAGCGTCGCACCAATGCGCTTCCACGGGGTCCGGCATGTCGGCCCTTTCTTTTCCCGCGGTATATTCGGTTTTCTCAAAGAAGGCCTCATAGGGTTCCCGCTCTTCATCCTCCCTCTTGAGGATATGGCCCATTAGGCCGTTGATGCCCTCTTCAATGAAACCCCGGCTTGAGCGGTAATTGTCATTGAAGTCGAGAATGTCCCCCTGTTCTTCCCTTACGAGCTTTTCGGCGTCGTTCATGACCGTAACATCGGCATTGGCAAAACGGAAAATGGATTGTTTGCGGTCACCCACGATGAACAACCTTGCCTTGTCCGAGGCGGCAAAGATCATACGGACGATATCCCAGCGCAGGGGGTTCGTATCCTGAAATTCGTCCAGCATGATATGGCGGTAGCGTTTGCCGATCAGGGTGCGGATCTCTTCATTATCCTTTAAAAGTTCATGCGTTTTAAGGATAACATCCGAAAAATCCATCACATTCCGTCGTTTCTTGATCCCGGAATAAAAGGTGTTGAAGTCCCGGTAATGTGCGATCAGGTCCTTTAA
>JAFGVT010000045.1 GCA_016937825.1 Fidelibacterota bacterium
GACTACCTGAAGAAGGAGAACCTGCATCTCAGGAACGGACATTCGTTTCACAAGGTGAGCGATTCCAAATACGGCGACACGATGGCCAGCCGTTTTTCGGATATCCGCAACAACGACCTGATCGTGCTGGTCGCAAATTTCGTCGATATTCTTGCGCACAAGCGCTCCGTTTCCGACATCCTGCTTGAGATCGTTCCGGACGAAGCGGGCTACCGCAATGTGGTCCGCAACTGGATGGAGAACTCCTATCTGCGGCGGGTCATCGAACTGGCCGGCGACGCGGGGTTCCATGTCGTGATCACCTCGGACCACGGCAGTCTGCGCGTGAACCGGGGATCGGTGGTCAAGGCCGACCGCGACTCCACGGACAGCCTTCGTTACAAAACGGGACGTAATCTCGTCGTGCAAAGCAAGACCGCCGTTTATACCAAGGATGCCGCGGCCTTCCGCCTCCCGCAGACCCAGCTGGCCACGACCTATATTTTCGCGCGGGACGACTATTTCTTCCTTTACCCCAACAATATGAAAAAATACGAGAAGATCTACCCGGGCACCTTTCAGCATGGCGGCATCTCCATGGATGAAATGATCCTCCCGGTCGCGATGCTGAGCCCGAAACGATGAACAAGAACCGCTACATTTTTATCAGCAAGTCCCCCGGGGATACGGTCGCACTGGGCAGCCGCATCGCTTCGCAATTCAGGCCGAATGACGTGGTCGCGCTTTACGGCGACCTGGCTGCGGGAAAAACCACCTTTACCCAGGGTGTGTGCACCCGCCTGCATGCCGATCAGCCGGCGACCAGTCCGACCTTTACCCTGATCAACGAGTACAGCGGAGACCTGCCGATCTTTCATTTTGACTGTTACCGCATCAAGCACCCCGACGAGATCATCATGCTGGGGTTTGACGAATACCTTGAAAAGGACGGCGTCGTACTGATCGAATGGCCGGAAAACATTGCGGCACATATTCCCGAAGACTGCCTTGAACTTCATCTGAGCTATGTCGACGACCATACGCGCGAGATCGTCATACGCTCGCCGAGAGAACTGGAGCTGTAAATGATCCTGGCGCTTGAAACCTCTTCCCTGGTCTGCGGGGCCTCCCTGCACGAGAACGGCGAATGCATCGCCGAAAGCTACCTGCAGGAAGCCCGCGTTCATGCCGAAAAGCTGGTCGGCCTGGTCGGACAGCTGCTGGAGGATCAGACCATCCGCGTTGAAAAACTCCGGGCCGTGATCGTCTCCGCCGGACCGGGCTCCTTTACCGGCTTGCGGATCGGCATGAGCTTTGCCAAGGGACTCGTCTACCCGAACAAGATCCCCCTTGCGGGCGTGAACACGATGAACGCCTATCTGGCGGCCACGCGCGACACGGCGAAGGATGCCGAACAACCCGTCTGGGTCATCCGCTCGCACCGGGATTACATTTACGCCGCCGCCCTGCAGGATCCCGCGGGGCCGCTGGAGATCCGCTACGGGCAGATACGCGAACTTAAGGACTGGTTTCCCGACTGCCGTCACATTATTTCCAATGAAGCGCTTGCGGAGCTTGGGGACAGTCTCCGCGTGAGCGAACGTCCCGTGCTTCCCTCCATGATCGGGGACTATTATATCCGCTACGGAAACGACAGCGCCGGAACCGACTACGACAGCCTGGTCCTGGAATACGGCATGGACTATAAGCCCAAAGAATGGAAACCGGATACAGCCGTATGATGCGAATACGCGAGATGCGCTCCGGCGACATTCCGGAGGTCATGCTGATCGAAAAGGAAAGTTTTAACGATCCCTGGGCGGAGATACATTTTTATTCCGAGCTGTATCTGCCCGTCGCGATCACCTGGGTCGCCGTCAGCACGGGAAAGATCGCCGGATATCTCTGCTGCTGGAAGATCGAGGACGAACTGCATCTGAACAACATTGCGGTGCGCCGGGATGTCCGCCGGAAGGGCGTGGCCCAAAAGATGATGAACAAACTGATCCGGCTGGCGCGGGACGAAGGGAAGCGGATCATTACCCTTGAGGTCAGCGACCGGAATCCCGCCGCGATCGCCTTCTATGAAAAGAACGGCTTCCTGCGCGAAGGATTCCGCCCGAACTACTACGAACACGATCATGCGAACGCGCTGATCCTGACGAAACACATGGAGACAACGTGAACATCTTACTGGTGAACGATGACGGCATCGATGCCCCGGGCATTGCGAAACTGTATGAAGCCGTGCGCGGCTTCGGGTCCGTTACCGTCGTCGCTCCCGACGGCGAGCAGAGCGCGGTCGGCCACGGGATCACGCTCGACAAACCCATGCCCGTGCGGACCGTCGTGCGGGACGGCCTTTTTACCGGGACCGCCGTTTGCGGAACGCCTGCCGATTGCGTGAAGCTGGCGCTTACCGAGATCATGGACCATCGTCCCGACCTGGTGATCTCCGGGATCAATCTCGGCTGCAATACCGGTCTGAACGTGATCTATTCGGGAACGGTCGGCGGCGCTGCGGAAGCCGCTTTCAACCGCATCCCCGCCATTGCGGTCAGCCTGACAACCTACAAGGACCCGCTGTGGGAAACCGCCGTACGCTTTACCCGCGACCTGGTGCGGACCGTGATCGAACAAGGCATGCCGGAGGGCATCGTGCTGAATGTGAACATCCCGAACGTCCCCTCCGCCGCGATCGCCGGCGTGATGATCACCGAACAGGGAATGGCGCAATGGAAAGAAAGCTTTTCCAAGCGCGTGGATCCCAAGGGCAGGACCTACTACTGGATGGGCGGGATCAAAAAAGAGCTGAGGGAAAAAGAAACAATAGATGATACTGCGATCAAAAACAATTATATTTCCGTAACGCCGATCCAGTTCAACCTGACGGCGTACGACAAGCTGGAACACCTGAAAACCTGGGACCTTCACTACCGGAATGAAGACTAGAACCCCCCGACATGTCTTTGCGCTTCTACTGCTTCTGGCGGTGGCGGCAGGCCTTACGGCCGCCAACCGTTCCGACGTGGACGAAGGAATCCAGCAATTTCAGCGCGGTGCCTATGAGAAAGCCCTGACCACCTTTCGCACCGCCTACGATTCGGAACCGATTTCCCGCAATGTGTTTGCCGCCGTGTCGCTGTTCATGATCGCCAAATGCGATTTCGAACTCGGGAATTACGATCAGGTTGTCCGGGACAGCCGGCTCTTTGAACGGAACTTCCCGGAAAGCCGCTATCTTCCCGATGTCATGTTCGAACGCGCCAAAGCCCTGGCCATGAAGAAACAGTTCTACCCTGCCATGCTCTCCGCAATACGCATCCTGTCCCTTGAAGCGGATGAGGGGCTGAATCAGGATGTCATGACCTTCTGCGACGACCTTGCGCGCTATTATCTTTTACCCTCCGATTTCGAGATGCTTTCGCCCCTGATCGTGGGAGAGGCGTCATTAAACTACCTGAAGCTTCTTTGGGCGGAGCGCTGTATCGCCCTGGGGGATTATGCCGGAGCCAACGGCCTTCTGCAGGAAGTGAAGACGGGACTGACCCATGTCTCGTTCGTCAACAAATATAAGAACCTGATCAAGTACCTGAATAAAAGCGCCAAAAACGAAGAGCCCGAGATCACGGTCGCGGTGGTCCTTCCCCTTACCGGAAAATATTCCGAGACCGGGAACGAACTGCTTGAAGGCATCAAATACGCCTACGAGTCGAACCGCAATAAGAGCAAGAAGCGCGTCAACATTGTCATTGTGGACACCGAAAGCAAGATACAGACCGGTCTGAGCAATCTGAAAGCCCTGCTGGAGATGCAGGAAATTGCCGCCGTGATCGGCCCCCTGACCAGTGAGATGGCCGTCTCCATGGCGCCGCTCTGCGAATACGCCGGCGTTCCCCTGATCGCACCGACGGCAACGGCGGACGATCTTACAAAAATGGGCGCTTCGATCTTTCAGCTGAATCCCGAACAGCAGCAGCGCGCCCGGGCGCTTGCCGATTATGCGACGGACCGGCTGAATTGCCGCCGTTTCGGTATCATCGCCCCGACGACCGAGGACGGGATCGCGATCGCGAACGCCTTTATGAAAAGCGTGGAAAAGAACGGAGGACAGGTGGTGTCGAACGTCTGGTACAACGGAACGCCGACCGATATCAATGACAAGCTCTCCGAAATGAAAGACGACGCCGAATACCTGCCGCCCTATTTTTCCTACCTGAAAGGGTTTTATGAAGCCCGCGCCCTGGGCATGTTCGACACCAGCGCCGCGCCGCTGACCGACAGTCTGCTCGCCGTTTCACCCGACAGTCTGCTCGCCGATACGATGCTGTTCACGGCGCCCGCCGACAGCTTGCCGGATACCGCTTCGGTTGCGGTCCTGCCCGAACCTTTACCCCCCGACACGACCTTTATTCTGGAGACCCTGTGGCCTGCCGATTCCACCGTCTATGACATCCTGGTGTACGGGACCGCTTCGGGCGCACCGGAAGTATACTCCGACTCCCTGATGGATCATCTGAAAAAGCAGGCCAAACACTGGCTCTCCGGCGAGGTCACGCTGGAAGAAAAATACAATACTCACATCACGGACAGCCTGTGTATTTTTCTCAGCGAACTGCGGGACAGTTCCGGGATCCTGCTTGTCAGACAGCTGCTTCGCGAACTGGATCCGGTCACGATCGATGCCGCACGCTACGGAGACTACCATTTTTCGCGCCTTGTTTCCGATACGATCCCGCTGCAGCCCTATATCGATATGGCGCGCGTTGAGTCGCTGAAGAGAACACTGGCTTCTACGGATTCTCTGTCGGCACTCTGGCTGCTTGCCAAAACCGACACCCTCCTGTTTCCCTATATCTTTCCCGTCGAAAATTTCGGGATCGATGCGGTGTACATGCCGATCCCGGAAAGCCATATCAAGTACATCGCCCCTCAGTGGGCAAGGAACCGTTTCGGCGCGCATCTCCTCGGGGACGGGAACTGGTACAACACCACCCTCCTCGCCCGGTATCGTTCCAATATCGACAGCATGACCATTGCCAGTGATTATTATTGGGATTCCAAGGATATCGAACTGCGCCGTTTTGCAAAATATTTCACCCAAAAGACCAGCCTTCAGCCGAACCGCATCCATATTTACGGATATGAGAGCATGGACCTGTTAATGCGCATCATTGAGGATGGCGGGCAAAACGCCGCGGAGATCCGCAAGCGGCTGAACAATCTCGAGGGCACTTACGGATTGATCCGCCGGATCACCTTTGATCCTGATCATCCCCGCAGCAACAGCGGGGTGCGGCTGATCCGTTTCTACAAAGGCAACCTGACGCCGGTCAATTAATTTCTATCTTTTATCCGGATCGATTTCCTGCAGCATGCGGACAAGGGGCTTATCCCCTTCAAGCAGATCATAGCTGTTCAGTTTTTCCCGAAGCACCCAGGCCATGGATTCGAACTGCAGGTTCTGGATCGTGTGGTCGTGGTCAAGAATAGTGAAAAAGATCAGTTCGAAGGGCAATTCACCGTCGTACTGAAAGGTATAGCGCGCGTAAGGTTTTTTCGTTTTGACGCGGATGCCCAGTTCTTCGCGGAGCTCCCGGTCGATCGCGGCTTCGGGAGATTCGTCGTCCTCTACCTTGCCTCCGGGAAACTCCCATTTCCGGGGAAAACGCCGCTCATTTGCCCGACGCCTGCACAGCAGGACGAATCCGTCGAGCTCAATGATCCCCGCAACGACCTGAAGCATCAGAAATCCTTTTTGTTTTCTCTGCGCAGTATCCGGACAATGTTCTCCCGGTGGGTAAAGACGATAAAGAACGGCAGCACCAGGCTGAATACGAGCATTTGAGGAGAAACCGTCATGCCGAGGAGTAATTTAAACACGATCACCGAGATCGGAAAGAAAAATGATGCGACGATCGAGCCCACGCCGGACTGGCGCGAGATCAGTACGGTGATCACGAAAGCGGCCATACAGATCAGCCCGATCTCGGGGCGGAACGCAAAAATGATCCCCGCGGTCGTTGCGACCGCCTTCCCGCCGCGAAAGCGGATATAAACCGGAAAGGTGTGGCCGATGATCACCGCCGTGGCCAGCATGACGCGTGCGGTCTCAAAGCCCATGGCACCGGTGAGCAACTCGGGCATCCACCACACGACGGCAAAGCCCTTGAAGGCGTCGACAATAAAGGTGATGGCTCCCGCTTTCCACCCCAGATTGCGGATCACATTCGTGGTGCCGACATTCCCGCTTCCATGCTCGCGGATATCATAGTCCCTTCCGCCGAAGATCTTTCCAAGGACCCAGGCGGTGGGAAATGAGCCGATCAGGTATGCCAGTGCGATCACCAGCAGGGTCATGACATTCATATGAACTCCTGTGTGTTATGTCTTTTTTTCCGGCAGCCGCTTGCCGCCTGCCGGCAGCGGAAGGCGCTCGATGATCTTTTCCATCGTATGGCTCTGTTTCGGCGGAGGCTTGGGGATCGCGGCGCCGGAAAACCCGACAAAAACGATCGCTCCGGGACCTGCATAAGTGCCGATGACGGGGCCGAACTCTCCGCAATAATAGCTTGCGTTCGGATAGGAAGCGCGGAGCCGTGTCTCAAATTCGGCCGCCTTTTCGGGACAATTCGCATGAATGATGCCGATCTCGTCGGGCACCCTGTCCCCGAAAAAGGTGCGGAACTTCTTTATAGCGGCGTTCCATCCGCGTTTTCCGCGGGCGACGATCCCCTCCTTGGCGGTTTCGCCGTTCTCGGTGATCGTGATCAGAGGGATCAGCCCTAAAAGACGGAGCAAGCCCCCCAGATAAGGTTTCAGGCGCCCGCCCTTGACCGCATATTTCACGGTCTCGAGCATGACGATCATTTTAAATTCCCCGTGCAGGGAAACCAGAAAATCGAGGATCTCCCGCACGGAACTTCCCCGTGCGATCATCTGCGAGGCTTTGATGGCCATGATCTGCTGGGCGATGCTTCCGCTTTGGGTGTCGAGGACCGAGATCCGTTTGGGGTCGACACGGGAGGCGGCCCGGATCGCGTTCTGGTAAGTGCCGCTGAGCTTCCCGGAAACGTGCAGGGAAATGACATGTTTGTAGTGGGATAAAAGGAAGCGGTACATGTTCTCCATGTCCCGGGGAGCCGGTTGCGACGTCTTGGGAAAGACCCGGCCGTTCTTCAGGCGCTCGTAGAACATCGTGTTGTCGATCGTGACCCCGTCGATGAACAGTTCGTCGCCGAAGGCGATCCGCAGGGGAATGATATTAATGTTATATTTTTCAGCGACATCGTCCGAGATATCCGATGCGCTATCCACAACCAGGGCGATCTCCTGTTTTTTCTGACTCCGGTGAAAGACCTGGCGCTTCATGTCCTCGGCTTTTTTCCTCCGCACGGTCCCGTACTGTGCCAGGATGGAGAAAACGGTTTCGGGAGCATTGGTATGGATATGCAGTTTAAGCCGCTCCGTACTGCCCGCCAGAATAAGGGAATCTCCCAGGGGAAGCAAAAGGTCCCGCAGAAGGTCCCGGTCAAAATGCCGGCCGTCCACCAGGCACTCCGTGCAGAAACGGTATTTCACATTCGGATCGTAGGCGACATCGTGCGACCCCACGATCGGAGCAAGCCGTTCCTTAAATCCTTCGAAAAGCTGCCGGATGTTCGGACTTTCGATAAATTCGTTGATCCCTTCCAGCATATTGACAAACCCGAGGCCGCCGGAATCCACATATTTCATTTTTCCTTCGAGCTTCAGTTTCGAGGGTGATTTTTTAAGTTCGATCCTGCATTGCTTGAGTGCATAGGCGGAGATAGCGGCAAAGTCGTCGGATTCGCGTGCCTTGTCTTCCCAGGTTTCGCCCCACACCCGGATCACGCTGAGAATGGTGCCTTCCTTCGGATCTGCCATGGCTTGATAGGCGTGGCGGGTCGCGCCGATGGCCGCCTGAGCGAATTCGCGGGTGTTGACCTCTTTTTTACGGACCAGTTCCGTGGCCAGTCCGTAAAAGAACTGCGCTAAGATCGAGCCTGAATTTCCGCGTGCGCCGTCCAGCGCCGTATCGGAGACCTGGCGGCTGATCTCCGCCAGCGCAAGGTCGGTATGTGCTCTCAGGGAGGTAACGATGGCATGCAGCGTGGCTGCCATGTTCGTTCCGGTGTCCCCGTCGGGAACCGGAAAAACATTTATCTTATTTAAATAGTCCTCGTTGCGGATCAAATTTTTTGCCGCAGCAATAACGGCCAGACGGAAACGTTTTCCGTCCAGAATGGTGATCTTCATAAAAATAGCCCTGTCCTGTGCATTCATTCATTCAAGAAACAAAAGAATATATTACGTCACAACGGGATAAACAACCCCTTTGTTACCCGAAAAACGCTTTCAGCTGTTCCGAAGCCTGTTCATATCCCATGCCGATGGCGATCTCGTGGCGTTTGAACTCCCATATTTTCATTGTATCCCCAAGGTCAACGTAAATTGCCAGGTCCGGCTTGCTGATATTGATCCCCTTAAAGGTGGCTTCGGTCGCGGAGATGGCCATGGACCGGGAGATCACCTTCAAAATGCGCGGGCTTTCGTTCCCGGCGGTTTCGTCGCGTTCATCGCCGGGCGAAATATCCAGATATCCGGGTGTATTGTTGTTCAGGGACGCCTTGAGTATCCCGACCCCGATGCGCAGGCTGAGGGGATACGGGTTGAGCGCGCGCAGCGGGACGGCATCCCGCACCCCGCCGTCGATCAGTCGCAGGCCGTTCGCTTCGAAGGGCGGGAAAACGCCCGGGACCGAGATGCTGGCCCGGATGGCATCGGCGATCCGTCCCCGGTGAATGTAATAGGTCTTTCCGCTGTCCAGGTCGACCGTGGCCGCCAGAAAGGGAATGTCGCAATCTTCAATGCGCTTTTCTCCCAGGATGTCAAGCAGCAGGCGGTAAATTCGTTTTCCGTTCATCAGTCCGCCCCGAAAGGACATTTTCAGGTAGTCGAAAAGATCGTCCCCGAGCTGCTGCGACAGATCGATCAGCCCCTCAACCGGGATCCCCGACACATACAGTCCGCCGATAAGCGCTCCGGCGCTGTTCCCGCTGATGACCCGCGGAAAAATCCCGTATTCTTCCAGCGCTTTCAGTACGCCGACATGCGCCAGCCCCAGGGCGCCGCCCCCGCCGAGCGCAATGCCGCAATGCCGCCGCCGGCTTCTGTGATAGATCTGTTTCGGGTTCATGGTCCTTTGCCGTCCGTTTTATAAATATTATACCGCGTTAATGCCGATAAACGAAACCTTGTTTCAATATAAGAAAAAGGCAGGTTTCCCTGCCTTTCCTTTATTCTTTAATCTGTTTTTTCTTTTCCAGCAGGGGCGGAATGCTGAGGAAGAGGATGGAAACGATAATGATCCCCGCTCCGATCAGCTGGCTGGCGGCCGGCAGGTGCTGGCCGGGGAACAGCGCCAGCAGGAAGGATGCGATCACGCCTGCCAGAACGCTCGAAGAACGGTTGACGGGTATGCAATAGGTGTTCTCGCTTTTATCCAGGAAAACCAGGGTCCCGAAAAATCCCGTTCCCTGGGACATGATGCCGATGAGGATCAGCGCCCAGAGATAGGGCTGATCCCAGTGAATGGTCCAGCCGGCGCGAACGACATCTCCGATATCCCCTTTCATCAGGGCGAAAACGCCCAGGATCAGGACAAATACGGGCGTGGAAACCATGGTCTCCTCCACAAAGTACCGGAGATTCACCTCTTTGCTGCTGGATTTTGCGTTCCGGCTCATGAACTGAAAGCGCATATAGTAGCTGAAGAGATATACCAGGATCACCAGCAGGGCGGCCAGCGGGATGTTAAAATTCTTGGCGTCGAAAAGACTGACCGCCAGGGCCAGCAGGGCGCCGGTCAATCCGGCCCAGGAGAACCAGCGGACTTTCCGCTTTGTGATGCTGTCCACGATGGGCCCGATGATCAGAACGCCGCCCCGCATCAGGAGCATGGCCATCACGATGCTCATGCCTTCAAAGGTATAGGCAAGCGTGGTCGTTCCGATGATCAGCGCGGTGAAGATACCGGAAAGCAGGGTCCACTTTGTCGGATGCGGTACGGAAACGCCCAGAACCGTGCTGTGCTTTGCATATTTCCACCAGCCCAGCAGGGAGATGAGAATGATCATGGTCGTCAGGGTCGCAAGCGCCGTGACCGGCAGGATCGAGAACCCCGCAAGACCTGTTCCGTCCAGGGAGGGAAGAAGGCCTTTGCTCATGATCTTGGTCAACAGGCTGTAGGGAATATAAGCGGCAAAATATCCGAAGGCGAAACCCCAGATGCTGTTCTCGGAAAGAATTTGTTTAAATGTTTTCTTTTCCAAAATACGGTCCTTTTTTATTTCTGGTTCTTGATCTTCCACAGGGTGCTGAAACAGGCGTCGAGCGCAGGGCCGAGCTTTGCCGGATCGTCGGTGACTTCCGGCATGTTGTTGAGCACCACATAGGGGATCTTGTGACCCGAATAATGAACGAACTCGGGATCGTTCCCGCGGAAACTTTCCCAGTCGACTTCCTTGTAAAGGCGTTCAAGCTTGTTGTCCGGCAATCCATGTTCAAGGATAGAGTCCGGCCGGTTCGGGTTGAAGCGGCGGCGGTTCTTTCGCAGGGATTCCTTAAAGGGAACGTCGATATATAAGATACAGGCCTTTTTCAGGATATCTTCGCTCAGCGAGCGAAAGGCGCTTTCGTATCCGCCGTGCTCGCTTCCGCGGCTGAATTCGATGATCGTGGTCGTGGTGTCCGCATAGCCTTCGTCGCGAAGTTTTTTCTCGTATTCGAGCGAGATCCGCTCGATCAGAAGATTCCATTGATATTCATGCAGAAAATAGCCGTCGTGATCCGAATGGATCCGGGGCTTGTTCATGATCTTTTCCAGAATGGCGTCCTCTTCAAACCAGGTCCAAAGCATGGGAAAATCGTCAATCTCTTCAAATTTGTTTATATGGAAACGTTTCAGACGTTCCTCATCCGGTGTTTTTTTCAAATAATCGATGACTTCGGATTTCCCCGCAGCGGGACGTCCCATCAGAATGATCAACTCAAAATGCTTCTTCATATACCAACTCCTCATTGCTTTTCAGAACCTCGAAAAGTACTAAAAAACTTCCCGATATAAAACAGAAAAGACGGGGGATGCTGAAAAACGAAGAATGCGAACACACCCGTTTGCGGCCTTTCTCCTAAAAGCAACGTATCTTTCCGGGTTTCACGCAGTTCTTTTCGCAGCGGTAGCAGATCTCGTTCTGCAGGGCGCGTCCCTCAAAAAAATCGTCGATGTTCTGAAGCGTGGTCTCTGCGATGTTCCGGAGCGCTTCGCGGGTAAAAAAACCCTGATGTGAGGTGATCAGAACGTTCGGGAAGGTCATCAGGCGCGCCAGGATATCGTCCCCGATCGCCGAATTGGAGAAATCTTCAAAGAAATACTCCGCTTCTTCTTCGTAGACGTCCAGTCCGGCGCCGCCGATAATTCCTTTTTTCAGGCCGCGTATCATGGCGCGCGTGTCGATCAGCTCGCCGCGGCCGGTATTGATCAGCAGGACCCCTTTTTTCATCTTGCCGATCGCCTCGTCATTGATCATATAACGGGTTTCGGGTGTAAGCGGACAATGCAGGGAGATAACGTCCGATTCGCGGTACAGCGTCTCAAGGTCGGTATATTCGATCCCGGTCGCTTCTGCATAAGCCTTGTTCGGATAATGGTCGTTTGCCAGAACGCGCATGCCGTAGCCTTTGAGAATGGAGATCAGGCACTGCCCGATCTTGCCCGTTCCGATCACGCCCGCGGTTTTCCCGTGCAGATCGAAGCCCATCAGTCCGTCGATCGAGAAGTTCCCGTCACGGGTGCGGAAGAAGGCGCGGTGGGTCTTGCGGTTCAGCGAACTGACCAGGGCCATGGCGTGTTCCGCGACCGCATAGGGGGAATAGCTCGGCACGCGAACGACATGGATATTGTTGTAGCTCTCACTCAGGTCCACATTGTTGTAGCCGGCGCAGCGCAGGGCGATCAGTTCGATACCGTGCTCCTTAAGATGTTTCAGGACCGGTTTGTTCAGTTCGTCATTTACGAAGGCGCAGACCGCGTCGTACCCGTCCGTCAGTTCAACGGTATGTTCGTTCAGGCGGGCCTTGAAATAGGTGATCTCAAAGTCAAAGCCCTTGCTTACCTCGTCAAAGGACTGCTTATCGTAGGGCTTGGTGTCGAAGAATGCGATTTTTTTCATTGAATTCCTCCTGCGGGTCAATGATCCGTTAAAGATGAAAGGGTCTGCATGTTCCCCGGGAGTTCGTTTTAGGTCTATTTTTTCCTGAGCGTCTTGAACCATTTCCGGTTCAGGAAAATGTGGAGCGCCAGCAGGGCGACAAGAATGATCCCGGCAGCCTCATGGGCTTCCCTGATCGCTGAGCCGCCGTCCCCCGTTTTGAGCAGGACCAGAATAATGATCACGGCCAGCAGGGACAGGGCCAGCAGCGGATTTACAACCTTAAGCCATTTACTGTTCATACCGTTTCCTTTATCTTGCTTGTTTTCAATCCTTTTTTAACGTCAGGATGCTTTTCTTCCTGAACCCCGGTCCAAACCCCGGACGCCCGGCGCCGATCAGTAGTAGATGATCCTGCGCTCATAATAAATATACGGTTCATCGTTCCGATATTCGATCTTTACGATCCAGTTTCCCCGCGGGTCCTTTTCATATTCGAAGCGGTGTTCCGCCTGCAAGACGGTATCGGCCTCCGCTTCCTCCCCCGTATCGACCGTGTAGATCCGGGCGGCAGATAGAAGCGCGTCCTCGTTATAGTTCAGTTCATAGAATCCGATCAGTTCGTCGTTCTCGTCATAGCGGAAAATGTTCCGGATGTGCTCGCCCTCGTATTCGATCCTGCTGATATAGCGCAATCCGTAGTATCCGAAACTGCGCTCCTCGATCTGTTTGCCGGCGTCGTTGTATATCCAGTAAAGCGAATCATAAAGGCTTCCGGGCTCCCAGTAGATCGCGCGGGAGATCAGCTTGTTGTCCTCGTCGTAATGAAGGAACCAGAGCTGAACAAGGCTGCTGTCCGCCTTATAGCGGGAACGGCCGGTCTGGTTGCCCTTCCTGTCGTAGGACCATACCCAGTCCGACACCACCTCGCCGTTTCCGTTGTAATTGATTTCCCGTGCACATTTTCCGGGGACGTTGTAATAACGGAGCGTCTTTGAATCGCTGCTGTCCGTTTCCCCGTAAAAATAAGCTCCGGTAATATAGCCTTTCTTGTCGAAGGAAACGGTCTGGTCGCCTTCGTTGCTCTTCTCCAGGTCCCGGTCGCCTTTGACGACCTCTCCGTCCTTTTCAACCGCATCGTAGTGGCGGATCGTGACATGATTGACCTTTCCTTTAAGCTCGTAGCTTTCAAGGTCCGTTTTTTTATCGACCGATGAGCATGAGAGCAGCATCAGAAAGATCGCAATGCCTGCAAGACGCTTCATAAAAGCCTCCTTGTGTTTGATCTGCGGAAGATGTATATTCAATTGAAACAATTTACGTCCCGTGTGCGGGAATCACAAGAAAATAGACGGCTAACGCGAAGGCGGAAGTCTTAAAAAATATCGCGTGATTTTTTCCTGCCGGGGAACAAAAGACGCTTAAAACCATTAGCGCCTGAATTTGCGATACGCATGACATAAAAAAACAAGGAGAGAAAATGAAAAAAATAATCGCGTTCCTCATGATGGCAGCCCTGACCGTACCGGCTCCGGCCGAGATCGTCGGCACCCTGCTCAATCCTGCCAACCGCCAGGTAAAGGTTTTTTTTGAGACCGAGACGGGGCTTTTCGGCGTCCTGAAGCACACCTATCAGTCCGGCCGGACCGAAGAAGGCGCCACCAACTTCGATTTTGTCAACCAGGGCGGACAGGATATCTTACTGCCCTTCGACCGCTATGTCGCCGGCGTGACCGTGAAGGACAAGCATAAGATCGGACTGCTTTACCAGCCGCTCAACGTGGTCACCCGGGTCACCTTCCGGGATGACGTGATGATCGACAGTGTTCTGTTCGGGTCCGGAACTCCGATGGAGATCACCTACGGATTCCCCTTCTACCGGTTCACCTATTCGTATTACTTCGTCAACAGCGAAAAATTTCAGCTGGCGGGCGGACTTGCCCTGCAGGCGCGGAACGCCTCGATCGTTTTCAAGGCCATCGACGGCAGCGCCATGACGGTCAGCCAGAACGTCGGACCGGTGCCGGCCTTCCAGCTCTACGGCCGCTACGCGCTCGACAGCGGCATTTACTTCAGTCTGGATGCCACCGGCCTCTACGCCTCCTCGGCCATCATCAACGGCGCCACGTTCGAATTCGAAGGTTCGATCCTGGATGCGTCGCTTCGCATGGGATACCCTCTTCGCAAGGGGATCGACGTTTTCGGCAACCTGCGCTATCTCGGCGGAACCGCCAAAGGTTCATCCGAATACGTCGAACGCACCTGGAGCGAGCCGACCCAGCGCTATACGGAGAACGTTCTGTCGACGATGTCCTTTACCCTGGGACTGAGCATCTATTAAAAACGGGCCCGGTTGAATTTATGAAGCTTAAGGGCGCACATCGCTGCGCCCTTTTTTTATTGCCTTCTCTTTTCGGCGGACACCTTGCCTTGCCGGGCGATCCCTAATACAAATCCTTGTGCCGGTCCAGGTTCCGGTAATGGATCGCTTCGCTGATATGCGTCGTCTGAATAGACTCGGCGGCTTCGAGATCCGCAATACTGCGCGCCACTTTCAGGATGCGCGTGTAGGCCCGGGCGCTCAGTCCGAGCCGCACGATCGCGATCTTCAGCAGCTCCCGGCTCTCCTTCGAGAGCGCGCAATACCGCTTGATGTCGCGGGGTCCCATGTGCGCATTGCAGTGCACTTCGGGACAATTCCGGAAACGTTCCGTCTGGATCTTCCGGGCGGCGTGCACCCGGGCCCGGATGCTTTCGGAACGTTCGCTTTCCTCCTGATCACTGATCTCTTCATAGCTTACCGGCGGAACATCCACGTGAATATCGATCCGGTCGAGCAGCGGACCGGAGATCCTTCCGAGGTAATGCTGGATCTGTCCGATACTGCAGGTGCAGTCGTGCTGGGGGTCGGTCGCATAACCGCAGGGACAGGGATTCATGGCCGCAATGAGCATGAATTTGGCGGGATAGGTCAGCGAGGTCAGCGCCCGGCTTATTGTGACCTGTCCGTCCTCGAGCGGTTGACGGAGAACTTCGAGCACGTTCTTTTTGAACTCCGGGAACTCGTCCAAAAAGAGCACCCCGTTGTGCGCCAGGCTGACCTCGCCGGGCCGGGGAATGCGTCCGCCGCCCACCAGCGCGCTGTCGCTGACGGTATGGTGCGGCGAACGGAAGGGCCGGCGGGTGATCAGGCTGGTATCGGAAATATCTTCGTACACCGAGTAGATCGCGGTCGTTTCCATCGCTTCTTCCAGCGTGAGATTGGGCAGGATCGTGGGGAAACGCTTTGCCAGCATGGATTTCCCAGAACCCGGCGGACCGATCAGCACGATATTGTGCCCGCCGGCCGCGGCGACCTCCAGGGCGCGCTTGACGTGGGCCTGTCCCTTGACTTCCGAAAAATCCGCGCCCTGCGGATCGTTATGTTCAAAATAGCTATTCACATCCACGCTCACCGGCGAGGCCTTGCTGGTCCCGTTAATGATCTCCACCGCATCGCGCAGCGTATCCACACCCCATACCGTGCAGTATCCGGGCATGGCCGCTTCCTGGGCGTTCGCCCGGGGAACAATGAGGTGTTTCTGCTGAAAACGCTTCATCCCGATGGCGATCGGCAAAATGCCTTTGGAGGGACGCACCCGCCCGTCCAGCGCGAGTTCCCCGATAAAGATCATGTCGTCCAGGCGGGAGCAATCGATGTCGTCGCCCGCGGCCAGAACGCCGATCGCCAGGGACAGGTCGAATCCCGTGCCTTCCTTGGGAATGTCGGCGGGCGCAAGGTTCTGGGTGATCTTGCAGCCCGGCATTCGGTAGCCGCTGGACTTGATCGCGGAATAAAGGCGCGAATAGCTTTCTTTTACGGCTTTTTCGGCCAGTCCGACAATGAAGTATTTCGGCAGGCTCCGGTCCAGGCGGGTTTCGATCGAAACCTCATAGGCGTTGATCCCCTGCAAACCCGCCGAGTAGCATCGTGAGAACATAGGCTTTCCCCCTGTTGAAATCTACGCAAAAAGTCGGGAACGGGAAACAGCTGAAAACGCGCTGTGACGGCGGTCACACGCCGGGGCGGACAAGGAACACCGTCCGGAGGACAAAATGGGATGAAAAGGGGTTGCATTCGTGCGGGGAAACCGATATTTTTGGAGTTGAACAAAAGGCCGATTCATGAAAAAGACCATTCTCGTTACCGGAGGGGCCGGATATATCGGCAGCCATACCTGCGTATCGCTGCTGGAAGCCGGATATCAGGTCGTCGTCGTTGATAATTATTCCAACAGCAATCCGATAGCCCTGGACCGGGTTCGCATGATCACGGGCAAGGATCTGACAGCCTATCCCGTGGATATTTGCGACCGGGAAGCGCTGGCGCAGGTGTTTTCCCTGCACAAGATCGATGCGGTGATCCACTTTGCCGGATTCAAGGCCGTCGGAGAATCCGTGGAAAAACCCCTGGAATATTATCACAACAATATTTTCGGCACCCTCGTTCTTTGCCGGGCCATGCGCGATGCCGGCGTGAAACATATCGTGTTCAGCTCGTCCGCCACCGTCTACGGCATGAGCGGGGACGTTCCTTTCAGGGAAACGGCCCCGACATCCGCGACGAATCCTTACGGCCGCACGAAACTGTTCATTGAAGAGATCCTCCGGGACCTCAGCGTTCCCGATCCCGACTGGTCCGTAACCATCCTCCGTTATTTCAATCCCGTCGGAGCGCATCCCAGCGGCCTGATCGGCGAAGATCCGAACGGGATCCCGAACAACCTGATGCCCTATATCACTCAGATCGCCGTCGGACGGCTGAAACAGCTGAAGATATTCGGAAATGACTATCCCACGCCCGACGGCACCGGCGTGCGGGACTATATTCACGTCGTCGATCTGGCGGAAGGCCATGTGCGCGCGCTGGAAGCTTCCAGAAAAGAGCACGGCACCGCCGTTTTCAATCTCGGCACCGGCCGCGGCTACAGCGTGCTGGAGGTGGCCCGGGCCTTTGAAAACGTGAACGGCATTCCCGTTCCCTACGTTTTTGCACCCCGGCGCGCAGGCGATATCGCGACCTCCTATGCCGATGCGGAAAAAGCAGGAACGGTCCTGAACTGGCGGGCCGCCCGGACCCTGGAAGACATGGTGCGGGACGCCTGGAACTGGCAAAAAAGGAACCCCGCCGGTTATGCATAAAACCCTGATCATCGCCCATCGCGGCGCTTCCGGCTATGAACCCGAGAACACTCTGGCCGCCTTCCGGGCGGCGGAAGCGCTGCACGCCGATGCCATCGAGTGCGATGTGCAGGTCTGCCGCTCCGGGGAAGTCGTGATCTTTCACGACCGCAAGCTCAAACGCATCACGGGCGCCAAGGGAAAGCTCAAACGCAAAAAACTCCCGCAACTTCTGAGTCTGGACGCAGGGAAGGGTGAGCATATCCCAACCCTAAAAGAAACCCTGGACATGCTGGATGCCCGCATTGACATGAACATTGAGCTTAAAAGCAAACGCAGCGCGCTTCCCGCCGCGCAGGTCGTCCGGAACAGCATTCGCACCGGTCACTGGAAAGCGGCGAATTTTTTTGTGTCTTCCTTTTATTTCCGCGAGCTTCGCCGTTTTCATGAAGCTGTTCCCGAGATCCCCGTTTCCCTGCTCTACGAAAAACGGCCCCGGCATCTGAAAAGAAAGATACGTCTCCTTAAACCCTCCGCCGTCCATCTGAACGCCAAGGCCGTCAAGGATAAATGGATAGAAACAGCGCACGGTCTGGGCTTGAAAGTGTACGTCTGGACCGTGGACGATCCCGCCCTTGCCGAAACGCTGAAGGCCAAAGGCGTCGA
>JAFGVT010000200.1 GCA_016937825.1 Fidelibacterota bacterium
GCAAAACCGCTTTTCCTCGAGATCGACGAAGAACGCCGCACCGTCCTGGCCGTATTCGACGACAGCGAGATCGCGACCGCCATCGGCTCGAACGGCATCAACATCAATCTTGCCGGCCGCGTGACCGGTTACGAGATCGATGCGATCCGTCAGTCCGAATACAACCGTTTTGAAGGCGATGACATTTATATTGAGGACATCGAAGGCATTACCTCCGCTCAGATCCATGCTCTGGCGGATGCCGATATCGAAACCGCCGCCGACTTCCTGAATGCGGACCCCGGTGTTCTGCTTGAGATCAAGGGGATCGGTGAAAAGACCTTCGAGAAGATCGAAAAGCTTATCAGCGTGGCAGTGGAAAACAAACGCAGCAGCGATAAAGAACTGGACATCGATCATAACAGCGACGACGAAACGCTTTCCCCGTCCGATGATGAGAAAGAATAACCTGAATTAGGAGTCGATATGACAGCTTCTGCTGACGCACCCGTTAAAATATTTCAGCTGGCAAAGCAACTCAATACCTCCCACAGAGATATTATCGAATATCTGAGGATGAAGGGCATCGAAGCCTCGCTTAACAAAGCGTTGGAGCCGGACACCCTTCAGATCGTATTGTCGCACTTTGCCGATGAAGTAAAGAAAGCGGATAATCTGATGGCGCAGCGCGAACACAAGCGCATCGCCGAAGAAGACCGCCGCAAATCGCGGGAAGAAGAAAAGATAAACGAAGAAGCTGCGCGGAAAAAGGTTCAGGAAAAAGTGCTGGATTCCCTTAAGGACAAGCCGACGCCCGAAATAAAGCCGGTTGAGAAAACAACGGCAAGGGCTTCCGATGACCGGACGCTCGACAAAGCGACGATCCAGAAGGAAAAAGATGTCAAACAGCAGGCGGCCGAAACCTCACTGCAACTGAAAAAGGAAAAAGAAGAACGGCTGAAGGCGGAAAAAGAAGCCGCCGAGATCCTCAAAAAGGAAGAAGCGCCCAAAGACAAAAGCGCCGCCGCAAAAGAGGAAGAGCTCAGGAAAAAGAAAAAACTGAAAAAAGGGCAGGAAGAAGAGGTTTTCGAGAACAAGCTTGAAAAACTCAAAGCGCGCCATAAGCATGCCACCAAACGCATCCAGGTCTCCGAAATGGATTCCCGTCTGGAACGTTTCCGTCAGTCCAAGAACATTGAAGATCTCGAGACGGTCGCGGCCGCAGGCGTAAAACGGAGAAGCAAGAAAAAGAAAGCCGTCGACCAGGTCGAGGTCAACAAGTCCATCCGGGCGACACTGGCTTCGATGGGGGATAAGCCGAAAAAGAAAAAATACAGAACGCGGCAGATCAGTGCGGAAGAAGGCTACGTGGATGACGGCGTGCTCGAGATCACCGAATACATCAGCGTGGATGAGCTTTCGAAGCACCTGAACGTTGCAGCGGTCGAATTGATCGGGAAATGCATGCAGATAGGGCTGATGGTCACCATCAACCAGCGTCTTGACTGGGATACGATCGAACTCCTTGCATCGGAATACAACGTCGAAGTACGGAAAGTCAAGGAATATACCGAAGAGATCATCGATGAAGATGACGAATATGAAGATTACGAACTGATCGAACGTCCCCCGGTCGTGACCGTGATGGGGCACGTGGACCACGGAAAGACCTCGATCCTGGACTATATCCGCAAAACACGGGTGGTGGACGATGAATCCGGCGGAATTACCCAGCATATCGGCGCCTACAGCGTGGAAACCGCAAAAGGCAAGAAGATCACCTTCCTCGATACCCCGGGCCACGAAGCCTTTACGGCGATGCGTGCGCGCGGCGCCCAGGTGACGGATATCGTGGTGGTGGTGGTGGCGGCGGATGACGGGGTCATGCCCCAGACGCAGGAAGCCATCAACCATGCCCATGCGGCCGGCGTCCCGATCATCATTGCGATCAATAAAATGGACAAACCCGATGTGGACCCGGAAAGGGTCGTACGCGAATTGTCCGAAAAGAATGTTCTGGTCGAAGCATGGGGCGGCTCGGTGCAGTCCGTGCGCGTATCCGCGAAGACCGGACTGAACATGGACGCTCTGCTTGATGCGATCCTGCTTGAAGCGGAGGTCCTTGAACTGAAATCCACTCCCGAGGGCGACGCCCGGGGAATTGTTATAGAATCCCAGCTCGACAAGGGACTGGGAGCCATCGCGACGGTGCTGATAAACCGGGGAACCCTCCGTATCGGCGACGCCTTTATTTGCGGACGTTTTGCCGGCAAGGTACGGGCGATGATGAATGAATTCGGCGAGCGGATCGAAACGGCAAAACCCGCCGATCCGATCCAGATCCAGGGTTTTGACAGCGTTCCCCAGTCCGGCGACCGCTTCATTGTCATGGATGACGAAAGAGAAGCGCGCCGCATCGCCAATGAACGGCAGATCATTCATCGCGAACAGGAATTCCGCTCGCAATCTCTCCAGACACTGGACGAGATCGGCCGCCAGATCGCCGAAGGCCGCACCCGTGAACTGGCCCTCATTATCAAGGGCGACGTTGACGGCTCGATCGAAGCCTTTGCGGACTCCTTCCTGAAACTCTCGACGAAGGAAGTCGCGGTGAACGTGATCCATCGCGGGATCGGCATGATCAACGAGACCGATATCAACCTGGCCTCCGCTTCGCGCGCCGTGATCGTGGGGTTCCATGTTAACGCGACCGGCAAAGCGCTTGAACTCGCCCGCGAACGGAACGTTGAGATCCGGAACTATACCGTGATCTATGACGCGGTGGAAGATGTCCGGCTCGCGCTGGAGGGACTCCTTGAACCCGACAAGGTTCGCGAAGTCCTGGGCACCTCGGAAGTCCGCCAATTGATCCGGATCTCCAAAGTGGGGGTTGTTGCGGGCTCCATCGTGACCAAAGGGGTCATGAAACGCAATACGACGATCCGCATTCTCCGCGGAGGAGAAGAAATATTCAAGGGCTACCTGACCTCGATCAAGCGTTTCAAGGACGATGTCAAGGAAGTTCAGGAAGGCTACGAATGCGGTATTTATATTGACTCGTTTGACGATTTCCATGAAGGCGATATCGTAGAAAGCTATGTGGAAAAGGCGGTCAAACGCAAACTCGAGGCGAATAAATGATCCGTCGGAACGAACGGCTGGTAAAAGAGATCCATCATACGGTTGCGGAACTGCTGGTCCATTCGGCCCCCGAGGGCTGTCAGGATGCCATGCTGACGGTATCCCGGGTGGAATTGACGCCGGACCTCAAGGAAGCCCGGATCTTTATCAGCGTATACCCTCCGGATGAGGCCCTGCGTGAAAAGTGCCGGAAAGCGCTTGTCGCCATCAAAGGCCGGATACGCCTGGAGATCGGGAACAATGTCGTCATGCGCTTTGTCCCGCAAATAAAACTGTTCATTGATGATAGCCTTGACAATGTTGAAGCCATTAATATCTTATTGCGAGATATCTGAAAGCGGGGACATAACGGGAATGACCGTTCCCGTACGCAAGCCCCTTGACTGGACATCCTTTGATGTCGTGAACAAATGCAGGTATGCGACCGGCTTTAAGAAGGTCGGGCATGCCGGAACACTGGACCCTTTCGCGGAGGGTGTTCTGATCCTTGGATTCGGGACGCATACGAAAATGCTGGACCGCTTCAAGGAGATGGACAAGACATACCGCGTTGACATACAGATGGGAGCGCTGACCGACACCCAGGACCGGACCGGTCAGATCCTGAAAAGCATCACGGTTGATTCGCCACCGTCCGCTGATGACATTCAGAAGGTGCTCCCGGGATTTCTGGGTGAGATTGCCCAGGTCCCGCCGATGTACTCGGCCAAAAAAGTGAAGGGTCAGACCCTTTACTCCCTGGCCCGGGCCGGCAAGATCATTGAAAGATCCCCCCATCACGTCCGCATCGACGCCATCGAAGTGCTTGAGTATTCATGGCCCATGCTGACGTGCAGGGTGCGATGCAGTTCAGGAACCTATATCCGCACGCTGTCTGAGGATATCGGCCGGTCGCTGGGATGCGGAGGCTACGCCTTTGCCCTTGTCCGCGAACGCGTCGGCGATATCGTGCTGGATGAATGCTTTACACTGGATGAGTTTATTGAAGAATGGAAATCTATACGTCACTTGAAGACATAAGAGATAAACCCGCCGTTGTACTGGCGATCGGTTCATTTGACGGCATGCATCTGGGACATCGGGCGATCCTCGGCAAGGTTCGCGACGAAGCGGAACGGCGTGGTGTGGAAAGCATGGTCATTACCTTTGCACCCACACCCCGGGAAGTTCTGAGCGGACAGAAAGAGATCGCGCTGATGAAAGCCGACGAAAAGATCGCGGCGATCCGCGACACGGGCATCGAACGGGTGTGCATCAAACACTTTGACCGTGCCTTTGCAAGGATCGGCCGGGATGAGTTCATCGAACGTTTATTGACATATCTCGATCTCAGAGCCCTCGTCGCAGGTCCCGACCATCATGTGGGACAAAAACACGAAGGCGGGATCGACTTTTTGCGGGAAACCGGACACGCGCGCGGGTTTGACCTGATCGTCGTTCCGAAAGCGCGGTATAAGGGAATGGACATCAGCAGCCAGCTGATCAGGAAAACCCTGAAGGAAGGCAATATTGCGGATGTCAACGCCATGCTGGGGTCCTCCTACCGGATATCCGGAACGGTGGTGCCCGGCGTTAAACGCGGACGCTCGCTCGGTTATCCGACCCTGAACGTGACCCCGGACCTGGCATCCTGCCTGATCCCGGCCTACGGCGTTTACGCGGTCACGATCGACCTGAACGGCCGGACCTATCCCGCGGTGTGCAACATCGGAGTCCGTCCGACCTTCATTGAGGACAATCTCTCGATCGAGGTGCATGTCATGAACGAAGAGCTCGATCATCAGTACGGAAAGGCGATCGGGATCCATTTTGAACATTTCGTTCGCGAAGAACGTAAATTTGAGAGTCAGGAAGCTCTGATAGAGCAGATAAAGAATGATATTGAAACATGCAAAAAAATATTGACGGAGGAAAAATGTCAACGTTAACAAAAGATCAGATCAGCGAACTTGTAAAAAAATACGGTAAAAGCGAAAAAGATACCGGAGCACCCGAAGTACAGGTCGCGATATTAACCCAACGAATCAAAGATCTTACGGAACATGTAAAGGTACACAAGAAAGACCACCACAATCGTCGCGGTCTTTCAAAAATGGTTGGACAGCGCCGCCGTTTGCTGCGCTATATCCAGAAAGGTGATTTCAACCGTTATCTTGATCTTATCAAAGAATTAGGTTTGAGGAAATAATAAAAAGACGGCAGGATAGTAGTTGCCGTCGAGAGGAGTTTATGTTGATTTTAAAAGAAAAGATGATTGCCGGCAAAATGATCAGCCTGGAAACGGGACGTATTGCCAAACAAGCGGATGGCGCCGTTCTGGCGCGCGTTGGCGATACCATGGTGCTGGCAACCGTGGTTGCAAGTAAAGAGGTCCGTGAAGGCGCGGATTTTGTACCCCTTTCCGTGGAATTTCGCGAGAAATTCTATGCAAGCGGCAAGATCCCGGGCGGTTTTCTGCGCCGCGAAGGCAGGCTCTCGGACAGAGAGATCCTGAGCTCGCGCATTATCGACCGTCAGATCAGGCCTCTTTTACCGAAGAACTGGTACTATGAAACCCAGGTCATCACGAATGTTCTCTCCTATGACGGGGAGAATCAGCCGGATATGCTTGCCGCCGTGGCCGC
>JAFGVT010000201.1 GCA_016937825.1 Fidelibacterota bacterium
AGGATCGAGACGATCAGCGATTTTTCCGCCCATGCGGATTACCGGGAGATCCTGAAATGGCTTTCCGGATTCAGCGCAGCGCCCAAAAGGACCTTCATCGTGCACGGCGAGCCGGCCTCCAGCCTCAATCTGCAGAAAGAGATCGGCGAAAAACTCGGCTGGGAAACGCATATACCGGTATACGAAGAAACGGTGATCCTGGAATAAACGGTGCGGCCCGGTACCGTAATTTTATAAAATATAACGATAAAAAAGAATGTGGACGCGGGTTCTCCGTTCCGCTGGATTTTTATTTTCGATCAAGAACGTAAAAGCTATTCCTGTTTTAAGGCCTTGTATGTCGCGATCATGATAACCTTGCTGCTCGAGGTCGCGCCGCTGACCACGTCCACTTTCGGTTGCTGCGCGGCCAGGATCCGGTCGATGGTTTCCAAAGCGTCATAGCCCGGTCCGGATGACTGGTTCAGCATTTCGATCTGTTCGATCCGGTGGTCCTTGACGTGCACTCTCAGTTCGGCAAAGACGGGAATGGAACCGTATCTGTATTCATACACGCCGTCGGGTATCTCCGTCAGCGCAAGGGTCTCCATCGTGCCGAACTGGACGTCGATATCTTTCAGCAGCGCGTCGAACTGCTTGCTGAACCCCTTAATGGTTATGACAGCGATCACGATCAGCAGCGCCAGGATGCTGAACAGAATGATCAAGCCCTTTTTCATAATATCCTCCTGATGTAATGAAACGTAATAAGAACTCTTTGTATGCTTCGCCGTATCGGACGTTCCGCCCTTCGGCCGTCATGTCAATAGTATAACTATTGTTCTTCATAGATTCAATGAATTATGATCAGGAAACCAATAAAAGCAATTTTGCGCAGATCAGGGCGGCATAGGTCCCCAAAACGTATCCCGCGATGCCGAGCATGACCCCGACGGAAGCCAGAGCCGGATGAAAGGCCGAGGCTACGATGGGTGCCGACGCTGCGCCGCCCACGTTCGCCTGGGATCCGACCGCCATAAAGAACAGCGGCGCCTTGATCAGCTTCATCACCAGCAGCATGATCAGAAGATGGATCGCCAGCCAGGTGAATCCCATCCCGAACAGGGCGGGGTATTCGAATACCGCTTTCAAATTCGCACTGGCCCCGATCACGCCGATCAGCAGGTAAAGCATCACCGTTCCGATCTTGGATGCGCCGGCGCCTTCATAGTTCTTCATCGGGGTAAAGGAGAGTCCCACGCCCATCGTGGTGATGATGATCACCTTCCAGGTCGAATGGGAAATGATATCCCCGATGTCCGGGAGGGCGTTCCCGAGAAGATAGGCGATATAGGAACAGCCGAAGGCCAGGGCCAGCAGGATAAAATAATCCGTGCTGCTGGCGATGCGGTTGGTTTTTTTCTGAAAGGACATCACCTTGTCCCGCAGGGCGTTGATCGCGGAATTGTCCGAACCCATCCGGGCATCGATCTTTTCGGACCGCCCCGCGAGGAAAAACAGGATCCCGGTCAGGATATTCGCCGCAAGCACATCCACGATCACCATGGTTCCCAGCATCGATTCCGTGGCGCCTACGGACTGGCCGATCGCGATAAAATTCGCCCCGCCGCCGATCCAGGAACCGGAGAGGGCCGCCATGCCTTTCCAGATGTCGGGCGGCAGCACGTTCCGGAAGATCAGCAGGGAAATGGGCCCGCCGATCACGATCCCGAAGGTTCCGGTCAGGAACATGATGAGCGCCTTGCTGCCGAGTTTCAGGATCCCTTTGATATCGATGGCCAGCGTGAGCAGCAGCAGGGAGGCGGGGAGCACAAAGGTCTTGATCTGCGAATAGAGGGGGGAGCTGTCGGGAATGACCCCGAGGGAAGTCAGGATCGTGGGGACGAAGTAGGCGAAAACCAGGGGCGGGATCACGCCGAAGAAGCGTTTTCCCCAGGCCGTATAGTGATTGATCGCATAGATCACCGCGGGAATGATCATCAGGATCGCCAGCAAACCGAATTGATCTTTGATAAGTACGCCTTCCATAAACTCCCTTTTTATCGTTTGGATATTTTCCCGGAATCTTCAATGACTAGCACCGAATCCATTTCGGGAAAATCCTGATGCGTTAAGTTTTGCAGTTCTTTGATCGCTTCATTCTGGGGGTCGGGAGCCGGATAGCCCGGATAATGCTGACGGATCGCGATGGCCTGAGCGGAAAGGAAGGCTCCCCGGCCGTCCGTCCGCACCTTCAGGATCGGGGCGATCCCGCGGGATCCTTCCAGATTGAAGCGCTTATAGGTGCAGAAATTACCCAGGCTGTAGGCGATCAGCCGGTCCTTGTACAATTCGATCGCCCGGGTAACGTGAGGGCCGCTTCCGAAAACCATGTCGGCGCCTGCGTCGATCGCCGTGTGGGCGAAACGGTAGACGTCGCCGCGGATCTCGCCCTTGTAATTTTCATTTCCGCGGGGCGTGCGGGCGTACTCGGCGCCTTCGCCGCCGCCGTGGAACATCACGACCACCACATCGCATGCGGCATCGAGCTGCGAGATGATCGTTTTCACATCCTGTTCATGATGCATGCGCGCCGTGGCCCAGTGGGGCGAAAAGGCCGCAAAACCGAAACGGATGCCGTTGATCGTGAAGGTGTCCGCGGGGGCGTCATAGATCCCCGCGTGGCGCATGCCGGCCTGCTCGCAGACCTCCATGGTCCGGCGGTAGCCCTGCCAGCCCATGTCGCGGGCATGGTTGTTCGCGAGGCAGAGCGCATCGAATCCCGCGTCCAGCAGATAATGCACATAGGCCTCCGGCATCCGGAAAATGAAGCAGCGCTCCTGCTTGTCCCAGCAATCCTTGACCGTGCCGCCCGAATCCATCAGGCATCCTTCGAGATTCGCCACTGACAGGTCCGCAGAGGAAATGATCTCCCTGACCTGCAGCAGAAGCCTCTCGGGATAGATTGGAAGCGTGGAACTGTCCGGAAAGGATGTCCCCAGCATGATATCCCCCACACCGATCACCGTGACGGAGTCGGGAACGGCGGCGATAAACCCGGCATGAAGCAGGATGAGTAATATCAGGATGTTACGGGACGGTTGACGCATGGATTATTCCGCATTTTGGGTGAATATAACACTATTTGCCCGTGACTCCAACGGGGAATACGGTTTTTGCCCCGCGGCGGAAAGGGGAGTCCCTGCATTTACTTATTTTATATGACCTTTCGAGGTGTTAAATTACACCTTGAAAACGAAGCTTAAACCATGAAAGGTCAACGATGATACGACTGGTACTATTGGGCGGTCCGGGCAGCGGCAAAGGCACCCAGGCGGATGTGCTGAAGAAAAAATATGCGCTTGTCAAGCTCTCCACGGGGGATCTCCTGCGTCAGGAGATCGCGAAGAATTCGGAGCTGGGCAAACAGGCGAAGTCCTTTATGAACAAGGGCGAACTTGTCTCCGATGCCATTATGATCGGCATTCTCGAACATATCACCGCGGACTTTGAGGCCAAAGGACAGGGCTATATCCTGGACGGATTCCCGCGCACGGTCCCTCAGGCTGAAGCGCTGCTGTCCATGCTGGGCAAACAGGGCGTCACCCTTTCCACGGCTTTGCTGATCGATGTCCCTGAAGAGGAACTTGTACGCCGTCTCTCCAGCCGCTGGACCTGCGTCAGGTGCTCCGCAACGGTAGGATATCCGGACGGAAAGCCCGAAGGAGCGGTCTGCGCGCAATGCGGGGGCGAACTCTATCAGCGCGAGGACGACAAGAGGGAAACGATCCTGAACCGCATGAGCGTGTACAAAAAGAACACCGAACCGCTGATCGCGTATTTCCGGGAAAAAAAGATGCTGGAACGTGTGGACGGATTCGGCACCTTTGAAGAGATCAGCGGCCGGATCCTTGACCTTTTCGCGAAAAAAAACATCAGATAAAGGAACCTAATGCCCCGTTCATTTTTCATTACCACCCCGCTTTACTATGTCAATGACAAACCGCATATCGGCAGCGCCTATACGACCCTTATCGCGGATATCATCGCCCAGTATCACCGGATGACCGGGGATGACGTATTCTTTCTGACCGGGACCGACGAGCACGGGCAGAAGGTACAGCAGGCAGCGGAAAAGAACGGGATCAGTCCGCGCGAACATTGCGACATCTATGCCGCCCGCTTCAAAGAGTTGTGGTCGTATTTCGATCTGAGCTTTGATGATTTTATCCGGACGACCGAAGACCGGCATGTAAAGGTCGTTCAGGCCGTGCTGATGTCCCTCTTCGAAAAAGGGGAGATCTATAAGGACACCTACGAAGGCTGGTACAGCGTGGCGGACGAGCTGTTCATTTCCGATAAGGACTATGAAGAGGGCCGCTATCGCGATGTTCGCCGCATCAGCGAAACGAATTATTATTTCAGGATGAGCGCCTATCAGGAACGCCTGATCGGCTATATCGAGGCGCATCCGGACTTCATCCGTCCCGCGAACCGCCGGAATGAGATCCTGGGTTTTCTCCGGCAGCCGCTGAAGGACCTTTGCATCAGCCGGCCGAAAGAGCGTCTTGCCTGGGGCATCGAACTGCCCTTTGACAAGGATTACGTGACCTACGTGTGGTTCGATGCCCTGCTGAATTACATTACCGCCCCGGGCTACCTGAGCGACGATGCAAAGTTCGCCGCCTATTGGCCGGCGGTCCACTTGATCGGGAAAGACATCCTCACCACCCACTGCGTCTACTGGCCGACCATGCTGATGGCGGCGGGCATTCCCCTGCCGCGGACGGTCTTTGCCCACGGATGGTGGACCAGCGAAGGCCAGAAGATGAGCAAGTCCCTGGGCAATTTTATCGATCTGGAAACGATCCGTGGGTACTGCGAGAGTGTGGGAAAAGACGCCTTCCGCTATTTTATGGCCAAGGAAGGACCTCTGTTCAGCGATTCCGATTTTTCAAGGGACCGCTTTTATCAGACCTATAATTCCGATCTTGCCAACGATTTCGGCAATCTTGTGAATCGTGTCTTCAAGCTGATCGACAAATATTTTGACGGCCGCATCCCCGAAGCGGGCGAGCCCGGCGAGGACGAACTCGCGATGATGGAAGCATCTGTGCAATGCCGCGAAACGGTCCTGGCCGAAGTGGAAGAACTGAATGTCAATGCAGTCGCAAGCACCGTGATCGCGTATGTAACCTCCATCAACCGCTATCTTGAAAAGACCGAGCCGTGGAAACTCGCAAAAACGGACCTCGCCGGAACGGGAATGGTCCTGTACGCAGCTCTGGCCAGCCTGCGCTTTTCCGCCGCGCTGCTCTATCCGCTGCTTCCGGAAAAGATGACGGAGTTCTTCCGCATGCTGAATACGAGTGAAGCCCCCGGACATATCGTGCAATGGCAGGATCTGAAGTCCGGAACGCCGCTGGGAGAGATGAAAGCCCTCTTTCCGCGCTTTGATATGCAATTGCTCGAAAACAGCTAAAGGATCAGAGAGGGATCGTCCGTGTATATCGACACCCATGCGCACCTGAATTTCGACCCCTTCATCCGGGACCCTCAGCCCTATATCGACAGGGCGCTTCAGGCGGGCGTCACCAGAATGATCGTTCCCGCCGCCGACCTCGCGTCCTCCGAAAAAGCCGTCGCGCTGGCGGAGCGCTACGAGGGCGTCTTTGCGGCGGTGGGCGTGCATCCTCAGGATGCCGCCGCGGTCCCTGACAACTACCTGTCCCTTCTCGCCTCAATGCTGGATCATCCGAAAGTCTGCGCGGTGGGGGAGGTGGGCCTGGATTATTACCGCCGCTACGCCCCCCGGGACGTGCAGATGCGCGTGTTCCGCGAACAGGCGGAACTGGCGCGCTCCCTGGGATATCCGCTGATCATTCATAACCGTGAGGCGGACGACGACACCTTCTCCCTTCTTGAAGACCTTGCGTATTTCAACGTGCAGTTCCATTGTTTCGGCGGCGATGCCGCCTACGCCCGGAACGTGATCGAACGCGGGGCACTCGTCTCGTTCACGGGCGTGATCACCTTCTCCCAAAAAGCCCGGGAGGTCGCCCGGACCCTGCCGCCCGAAAAACTCATGATCGAAACGGATTGCCCCTGGATGGCGCCCGTGCCCTACCGCGGCAAGCCGAACGAACCCGCGTATGTCGTCGAAGTCGCCGCGGCCTTTGCGGAGATCTTCGGACGCAGCGTGGAAGACATTGCCGCCCTGACCACCGCGACGGCGGAACGTTTCTTTCGTTTATCTCAGACATGATACCCTTAGCTAAAAAATCGCTCGGACAGAATTTTCTCACGGACAAGCCGATGATCGGAAAGATCATGGAAGCCGTTTCTCCCAAAAAGGAATCGATTATCCTGGAGATCGGTCCCGGCCGCGGCGCCCTGACGCTGCCGCTCCTGGAAAGCGGATGCCGCCTTAGCTGTATCGAGCTTGACCGCGTGCTGGCGGAGCACTGGCGCTCCCGGGAAGCCCTTTATCCGGGGTTCCGCTGTATCGAAGGCGATGCCGTCAAGCTTGACTGGTCGCCGTACCTGCCCTGCGACATCTGCGTGGGAAATATCCCGTATCATATTTCACGTCCGCTGATGTATAAATTCTTTTCGTACCGCAGGGCGATCAAGGAAGCGGTCATCATGGTCCAGAAGGAATTCGCGGAGAAACTGCTGGCGTCGCCCGGGGACAAAGCCTACGGCATCGTGTCCGTTCTGACACAGTGCTTCTGTGACCCGCGCTATCTGTTTTCCGTCCCGCCCTCGGTGTTCTCTCCGCCTCCCAAGGTGACGTCGGCCTGCGTCCGCCTGACATTTAAACGGACGGATACGGAAAACGACGCCCTGCTGATCCGCCTGGTGCAGACGGCCTTTGCCCAGCGCCGTAAGGTGCTGACGAACAGCCTGAAGGAATTTTACGACAAGGATGCGAATGATCGCGAGCTTTGGCTGAAACGCGCCGACGGCCTTCGTCCTGAGGAGTATCTCGCCCTGACGCGCGAGATCGCGGCAAGAAGCTAAAACGACTGAGGGGAAAAACGCCCTTTCGGAAGAATATCCGGTCAATAAAAAAAGAGCCCGTTCACCGGGCTCTTTTGGATTGCTGCGCTTATTTTTTTCTCAGCCAGACCTGACGCTTGTTCTTGAAGGCATGACGCGGCACTTTAATGATATAGTACACCGTGCAGCCGACCAGGTACAAAAAGCAAAGGCCGAAGAACATCCAGAAATAGAGCCAGTTGCCGGTCATGAAGGTCTTGACGGGCCAGGTCATGAAGAGGATGAGGGGGATCGCAAAGATGAACACGATACCCGATCCGAAGGTGTAGTCTTGGACGACGGAGGTCTTGAAGTCCGGGTCCACCACACGCAGAAGCGCGAGTGCGGTCGAAAGGGTGCCGGTGGAAACGCCGAAGATCATGAGCGTGCGGAAAAAGCGGTGGGTCTTGAACAGGCGGGACCCGATAAAGATCGTGGACCAGGTGGTGATGATCCCCCCGAAAAGACTGATGATGACAATGGGCAGCCAGTAGTTGGCGATCACGGCGATGGAGATCGCGCCGATCGCCGCCGTGACCATGATGTCGACCAGGAGACCGGACACCCGGTTCATGGTCATGTTGTCAACCACATGGTCGGCCTTGACCAGCAGCAGGATGCGCCGCATGATCATGCCGGTGAAGGCGGCAAAGATGAAGTTGATCCCCCAGAGGCTCTCGGCCAGCTGGACGCCGGCATCGCCGATAAGGGAGAGCAGCAGGGTCAGTCCCTGCAGCAGGAGATAGGAGAGGAAATAGGTGAAGATGACCAGTCCGACATGAAGCGTCAGGGTGTCGATGGCCTCGCTTTCGGTCGTCTGGTAGGAGCCGATCGGGAGTTCTTTCCGGGTGTTGGAAAAGATGCCGCGCCGGGTGCCCTGGTCGCCCATGTAGGAGAGCTCCTCGGGGGTGATCCATTTGTTCCGGATCCCGAAATTGATCAGGTAGATGCCGCCGAAACAGCAGAAGATGAA
>JAFGVT010000202.1 GCA_016937825.1 Fidelibacterota bacterium
TCCCCTTATCCCGTTCGAACTGACGCGGTCCACGGTCCCGTCGTGAATGACCACCAGCTTGCCGTCCCGGCTTTGATGAACGTCCAGCTCGAAGTAATCCGCTCCGGATTCAATGGCCTTTTTAAAGGCGGTCAGCGTGTTCTCGGGCGCAGCGGAAGAAAATCCGCGGTGGGCGATGATCCGGGTTTCCGCAAACGAAAATACGGCCAGAAGCATGCATAGAAGAAGAAGTAAAGAAAGGCGTTTCATCAGTATGGTCCTCAGTGTTTAACTCGCGACAACGGAAAAGACTACGCAAATCGAGGTAAATTATCAAGCGGAAAATCAAGGGACAGTTCAGAAAAAAACCGGGATCACAGGCTTGTTTTACGGAAGGCCAGAAGGCTGTGAGCGACATGGATGGCCGTAAAGACGATGCAGGGAAGCAGGTAATGCCACAGGCGGAAAGGCAGATTGAAATAATAGGCATCCGCCATCAGGCCGATACCGGTAAACCAGATCAGGGGCGTTACCGCCGGTGCGGTAAAGAGCAGGACACGTTTTCGCCAGATCCGTTCGGGCAGGCAGATCAGCGCAAGCCAGGAAGCGAAATACAGCAAGACCCCCGCGGCGTAAACGAGGAGGCCGGCCTTCCCGCTTTGCCCGGAGGGATCGATGCGGAAAAGAAGCGGCAAAAGAAAGACGATCATCCGGAACCCGCCTTCCGCGACAAGCAAGGGCTTTGGAATGCCCTCATCAAAATGCACGGGACCATATGCCGGCGGCAGTTTTGAAGCAAGCAGAAAATTCCAGATAAAAACCGGGATCAGGAGGATAACGCCGTTTTGAATGATGAGGTTAAAAAGATGTCCCATGCTTTCTTTCTTCAGGGTTCGGGAGTGATCGTGACGCAACGCACGGAGAACAGCAGGGTTTTGGAGCTTGATCCGTCAAGGTAGGCGCCTTCGGTATCGCTGCGCAGCGTCGAACCGATATCCAAATTCCAGCTTGCGGTTGCTCCGTTTTCTGTGGACGTCCAGTATGCGGCATTCCGGCCAAGTTCCGCAAAGGCAGTTATTCCGAACTGCGGATCCGGCTCCCGGCATCCCCAACCGCCGAAGGGCGCATCAAATCCGCTGCTGCCTCCGCGGCTAAGGGCGTTTGCGGCACGTCCGGGATCATAGGGTTCGCTTCCGCCGGCAAACGAAAGCAGGGTCATAAAATCTTCTACAACCGGGATTCGAAAACCTTCCGGCGCCAGTCCCCTTGGATCGCTGACGGCGTACCAGTTGTAAAGCAGCCCGTATTCTTTCCGTTTGGAGAGATCGAAGTCGTACGCGGCACAGGCCGGCATGGCCGCGTCGCCCAGGCGCTTCCACTCCGCAAAATCTTTACATACCGGAATGGGATCCCCGTTGCGGAAACGGGTGACATTGAGGTTTTTCGTCATCCAGGTTTGGGTGCCGATCTTCGCGCTTTTCCGTGAAAGCGCCGGCTTTTCGCAACAGAGAAAGAGCAGCGGGAGGATCGCCGCCAGGCAAAGAACGAAGAAAGCATTTCTTTTCATAAAGGATCCATTGGTTAATGTCAGATTAAAAATATCATATTTTTCTTCCCGGCCAGAGGTAAGTCCGCGGAGTTTATGCGTTTTTCAACAACAAAAAACTATAGGAAATATATGAAACCAGAAATATGCCGGCTTCCCAGCGGTCTAATTTTCTTTTTTGTCCCGTGAACATGGCGATGAACAGCAATACTGTCCCGCCGGAGAGCATCAACAGGTCTGTGTTGAAAGAGGTGTTGTACGGGATCGGCCTGATGAGCGCGCTCACACCCAGAATGAGGAAGATATTGAAGATATTTGAACCGACAATATTGCCGACGGCAATGTCATTGTTCTTTTTGAGCGCGGCAATAACAGAGGTCGCCAGTTCCGGCAGGGACGTTCCGGCGGCTACGATGGTCAATCCGATGATTTTGTCGCTTACACCCAGCATTCCGGCGATCAATTCGGCCTGTACGACCACAAGTCTGCCGCCAATGATCAGGCCTGTCAGACCGGCAAGCACCGGGAGCAGGGTTTTCTGCCGGGATCCGGATGTCTCGGGAACCTGCTTTGCCGTCCGGTCCGCCTTAAGCTGAAGAAAGACATAGAAAAGAAAAAAAGCGAACAAGATCATCAGCAGAACACCGTCGATCCGTGAAAGTTTTCGAATTTCGGAAGGAAAGAGATTGTCCGTCAGCAGGAAAAGTACGGCAATTGCCAGGAAGGAGAAAGGAATCTCCCGGCGCACCGTGCTTGCCTGAACGGCCAGGGGGGTGATAAGCCCTGCGATGCCGAGAATGACGAAAAGGTTAAAATTGTTACTGCCGATGATATTGCCGTACACGATTCCCGCATGTCCCTGGGCTGAAGCGAAGGCGTTGACCACCAGCTCGGGCGCAGAGGTGCCGAAAGCCACAACAGTCAGTCCGATGGCGAGATCGGAAACACGGTACTTTCTTGCCAATGCGGTGGCACCGTCAATCAGCCAGGCAGCTCCCCCGATCAGCAGAATAAACCCGAAGATCATCACCAAAACATGCAGGAACATGGAGATTCCTTTTTTTGAAAAGACAGTTTCTTAAAAGATCAAGAAAACGCTTTGGTTCCATCCCGCGATACAACAAAAAGCGTTTTTGCGGCAAGCAGGGAAAAAACGGTCCAGGGGATCAGAGAGAGCAGAGAAAAGACCAGACCTAAGGTTCCGGCAGTCGAAGGAACAAGCATAAAAAGTCCGGCCAAAAAGCCCCAGACCGCCGTGCCGCGGCTGAAGGTCTTGTCCCGGAACATGACAGCGATCAAGAGCAGCAGGGCGACAGCATTTAAAATATAATACACGTTGAATGCCGTTCCGGTGTATCTTGCCAACGCGGCATGGCCCGCTCCCAGCCATTGTAGTTGCAGGGCGGGACTTTCCGCGGCATAGTAATGTTTACTGAGCGACAGCATGTCAAAGGCGATGCCTGAGGTGTAATAAGCCGTGATGCCGATGATCCCCAGCACGACCGCTATGAGCAGTATGGCCGGATCGGTTCTTCGCAGAGCGGCTGCCAGCCCCAGGTAAAACAGAATCAGAATGGAATTGCTGAAAATATACAGCAGATCCAGGCTCAAAAGACCCAGAAAAGGATTATTTCTGAAAAGTTCAAAAAAACCCAGCGTACTTTCGGGGGGAGGAAAGAGAACGAAGATCAGGATCTGGACAGGGATCAGCGCGACAATCACCAGCGCGGCAATGCTGCCGGTCCTGATCAGGCAGTTCCAGTTCATCGTTACTGGAAGGAGCGGGTTCGGGTTTTCTGACGTCATGCTTTTCCCTTTTATTTTATATCTGCGGCATTTGCCGGTATGATAAGGCGAATAACAGCTTCGGTAAAGACCTTCGCCCCCTTTTCGTTCAGGTGGTCGACGTTCATAAAGAGAGAATCGGGGTAATCTTCCGTGGTCATGTCGATAACGAGGACTCCTTCTTCGCGCAGATCGGAAAGTTCTTCCTCAAAACGTTCGAGAATGATGTCGGGGATCCGCTCGTAGTAGCTTTCATGAACCGGGTTGCAGGTGATGATGGGCGTAACACCCGCCTCTTCGCAGAGGTCGATCACGGAATCCAGATAGGAAACGGCGGTTTCCGAAATACCCGCTTCCTCGCCTTGATAGAAATAGTGCCGTTCGACCGCCTCTTCAAGGTCTGAAAGATTGGAAATATCCGAACTTTCGTATTCGCCGACATAGTTATCATGATCCGCCCTGGGAAAGAGACAGGTTTCTTTCAGAAGCACCCGATAGTATTCGGCGTAATCGACCTCAATGTTCTCCAGAGCGTCCAGGTCCTGGATCGGATAGATCCTGCTGAAGATCTCGGTGGACCAGGTCTTGTCGGAGAATTTCATATCGTTGAAGGCGGAGATATTGTGCGGAGAGAACCCGAGGATCAGCGTATCCGGGACCATTTGGCTGAAGATCTCTTTGAGTTTCCAGTAGGTCACCACGTAGGGCTCGGCGGTCTGGGAAATGTTCTCGGCGTCATCGAACATTGCGGGGTCAAGGGAGGTGAGGGTATGGGAATCGCCGTCAATGAGGATGCTGCAGTCGTCCAGGCCGGGTCCGGAACGCGAATACACGGCATAGTTGATCGCGCCGGTCAGGGCAAGGTAGCCCAGCAGGATAATGGAAAATACGATGACGCGTCGGATGAAGGTTTTCATAGGCTAAAATTGAAAATAGATGAATTGTTGTCCCTGAATGCCGAACCAAAAAATGGCGAGGATCAGGGCGTAGTAAAGCGCATAGCGGACAGGCCGTTTCCAGCGCGGTCCGAACGCCGCCAGGGCGAATTCCTGTTCGCGGCCGAACCATTCGGCAAGGACGAGGCCCAATACCAGGATCAGGGTCGTTGCGGCGCCGCGCATCGCGGAGAA
>JAFGVT010000203.1 GCA_016937825.1 Fidelibacterota bacterium
CCTTTGGTGACGTTCTTCAGGGCGCCCTGCTCGAATTCCAGCAGGGAGGGCACGCTCGTTACGCCGTAAGCCCCATGGATGTCCCGCACGGTGTTCACATCCGCGCAGAGCAGGGTGATGTCGTCCGTGCGTTCTGCCGCCGCCTTGATGTTGGCATAGGCGCAGTCGCTGGCTTCACTGCCCTTCCTGTACAAAAGCAGGTAGGTCGTGTCGGCCGATCTCAGATAGTCCGACAGTTCGGCCCGGGATCGTATCGCATGCAGGATTCTCATAAACAGCTCCTCGTTGTTACGGTTTCGGTCCCTTCCCGCCCCGTAACCCGCCGCCGGAAGTATAACGGGATAAATTTAACATCTTCCATGACAATTTCAAGATATTTTTATCAGTCTTTGTGACGTGCGTCACACTTTCGGGCCTTCGGCGCGCAAATATGAAAAAACTTGCCTATAATTGAGGGAATTCGGGAAATCGTGATGATTTATTTTTTTCATTTTCACAAAAAAGAATTAGATTCTCCATCGGTCGCTATGATCGTATATCGGGGAAAACACCATGAAACAACTGCTTACCATCGGACTGCTGATCCTGTCCAATTCCTTCATGACCCTGGCCTGGTACGGCCATCTCAAGTTCGCGGAATGGAAGCCCTTCAGCAAATTCGGACTTTTTGCCGTCATCCTGATCAGCTGGGGCATCGCGCTCTTCGAGTACTGCTTCCAGGTCCCGGCGAACCGCATCGGCTACATCGGCAACGGCGGGCCCTTCACCCTGGTGGAACTGAAGGTCCTGCAGGAAGTGATCACCCTGACGGTGTTCGCCGCCTTTACCCTGCTGGTCTTCCGGAACGAGACCTTTCGCCTGAACCACCTCATCGGCTTTTCCTTGCTGATCCTGGCGGTGTATTTTATTTTCAAGAAATAAGCGCGGACGCGGAAAAAGGAGAAACATGAAAAAGGATGTTGCGCTGGTGCTGTCCAGCGGCGGCGCCCGGGGTTTTGCCCACGCAGGCGTGATCCGGGCGCTGGAACGCTACGGATTCACCATTACCTCGGTCGCGGGCTCTTCCATGGGCTCCCTGATCGGCGGACTCTACGCCACGGGCGAACTGCCGAAGCTCCTGGATTACGTTGAGGACCTGGACGTTCTCGACGTCCTCAAACTGACTGATTTCACCGTTAGCAGCAAGGGGCTCGTCAAGGGGGATAAGGTCATCAAAAAACTGAAGGCGCTCATTCCCGACCGGAACATCGAGGAACTTGAGATCCCCTACTGCGCCATCGCCACGGATATCGAGAGCGGCGAAGAAAAGATCTTTGACAGCGGAAAGCTCTACGACGCCATCCGCGCTTCCATCTCGATCCCCACGGTCTTTCAGCCCGCGGAGATCGGCGGGCATTTCTATGTGGACGGCGGGGTGCTGAACCCCATCCCGATCAACCGTGTCAAACGCAGGCGCCGGGACATTGTGGTCGCGGTCAACGTGGCCGCCATGTCGGAGCGCGGGGCCGGAGCCCCCGAACGGGAGGAAAAGGAGGAGGATGCCACCTTCAGCGAGCAGATCCGGACCCTCTATGAAAAGATCGGGAACCTGATCCCGCGCAACCGGACCGACAGCATCGGCTTTTTCAACCTGGTCAACAAGACCATCAACCTCATGCTGAACCAGATATCCGAACTGACCCTGGCGCAGGATCCGCCGGACATTCTGATCAATATTCCCGAGGACGCCTTCGGGGTCTTCGATTTTTATAAAGCCAAAGAGATCATCGAGAACGGAGAGGCGGTCGCCGAAAAAGCGATCCGCGCCTACCTGAAGAAGTGAGGAAAATTATGAAATTACAGGATGATACGATCAGCCGCCTGCTGGAACACGATCCGGCAGCCGCCCGGGCGACCCGGGGCTTTTTTGAGAATTATCCCCTGGAACGCTCCTATGTCAAGGGCGCCGCCGCCCTGCTGATCGGAACGAGCGACCACCGCTGGATCCATTGCCTGGGAGAAGCGGGGAAGGACCTTGCAGCGCTGCTGAGCGAGCACCATGCGGAAAGTCCCTATTACTACGCTGTTGCCGATGAGGCGCTTCCGCTTGTCCTGGCCTGCGGCGACGCGGACTGGGTCATGAGCACCCGCCGCTATGTGCTGGAGGAGGGCGCCGGCGTCCCGGAACCGCGGCACCGCATTCTGCCGCTGAACGTTTCCCTTGCGGAGTATATTTACGCCAATACGGACTACCGGGAATTTACCGATCCGGCCTACATCCGGGACCGCCTGGACCGGGACATTTCCGCCGGCATTGCGGTCGACGGGACCCTGGCGGCCTGGGGCTTGACCCACGACGACGGCGCGCTGGGATTTCTGCACGTTCTGAAAACCCATCGCAGATGCGGACTGGGAAGGGATATCCTGCTGGCCCTGATCGCCCTGAAACGCAAGGCGAAACGACCCGTGTTCTGCAATATTGTGCCGGAGAACGTTCCCGCAATGTCCCTTTTGGAAGGTCTGGGCTTCCGCTTTGACGGGATGGCACACTGGGTGAAGATGAACTGTCCCGCATAATGATCAAATAAAATATTTTTCATATTATCACGCCGACCCATTTATCCCTCCCGAGATGACACCCTTTTTTATCATCCTGAGCG
>JAFGVT010000204.1 GCA_016937825.1 Fidelibacterota bacterium
ACCACCAAGGCACAAAAAGAATTAGGTCCGCAAAGTTAACAAAGTTCACGGTAAAGAGTCTCCTTAACGTAACGAAGTGCTCAATGGCTTAAATGCCGACACCCAACTCTGTCTCTTTATGTAAATTCTTTTTGTGAACTTATGGACCTTGGTGGTTATTCATATGCTTCGTGTCTTTGTGTTACTTGGTGCCTTTGTGTGAGTTATTAAAAAATTGAGAATATTTTCATTGTATTCATGCCAAAAAATCACGATTTTTCGCTTGTGGTAGGGCAAGAAATAATATATCTATTCTATACTCCTGTAAATTAAGAGGATACGTATGTCCAAGAGACCTCAAAGCGGCGTAGACATTGATTTAGGAAATCAATGCTCACGCACTGCCTACGCGTGGGCGAAGAAAAGTTTTTCAAACCGGCCTGCCGGGGAGGGGAACCCCATGCTGAACGTGGAAGGTTCCTTTTCCAATATCATGGATTTCCACGGCGTCAAGATCGGCATGTCCTCCGACGGGATCGGCACCAAGATCGAAGTGGCCGAACGCACCGGGATCTACGACACCCTCGGTTACGATCTGATCGCCATGACCGCCGACGACCTGGCGGCGAACGGCATGGAGACCGTGAACATGACCAATATCCTGGATGTGGACCATCTGGACCATGCCATCGTCGATACGCTGATGCGCGGCCTGCACGACGCCGCGAAATTCGCGAAGGTCGTGATCACCGGCGGCGAGATCGCCGAACTGGGCGATCGTATCGGAGGCTACGGACCCAAGATGCATTTCAACTGGTGCGCCGCGGGCATTTCCATCCTGCCCGAAGGACAGACGCCCATCGACGGCGCGGACATCCGTCCCGGCGACGCGGTGATCGCGCTGAAAAGCCGCGGATTCCGCAGCAACGGCTATTCGCTGCTCCGGCGCATCATGGAAGACGCTTTCGGGGACGCCTGGCATCTGGAGCCCTACGGCGACACCACCTGGGGCAAGGTTCTGCTGACGCCCTCCCTGATCTACAGTCCGCTCGTTTCCGCGATCCGCAGGCAGAAATTTGCGCTCAAGGGCATCAGCCATATCACCGGCGGGGGATTGGGCGACAATTTTGCGCGGGTGCTCAAGGTCGCGGGCTTCGGCGCCGCCCTGACGGACATTTACGAACCCCTTCCGGTCATGCTGGACGTTCAGCGCATCGGAAAGGTCCCCGAAGCCCGGGCCTACCGCCTGTGGAACATGGGCAACGGCATGCTGCTGGCGGTTAACGCGGACGAGGCCCCGGCCATTGTCCGTTTTGCGGCAGAACAGGGATTTGCGGCGAAGATCTGCGGATCGGTCATTCCCGAAGCCGAGATCAGGATCGATACGAAAGCGAACGATCCCCAAGCGCTGACCTATAAGGTTGAGGGTTAAGACTTAGGTTAAGGAAGTGTTGAAGATATTGAAGACAGAATAACTATTTAGGAGATAACGTGAATACCTACACGATACAGCTCATGCTGAAACCGGCGATCCGCGACGGTGCCGGCACGGCATTCCGGCAGGACGCGAAACGGTATTTCAAGATCAACAGCGGAGCGGTTCGGTCTTCCAAAGTATTCACCCTTCTATCCGGCAAGACAGAGGATGAGATCCGCGATTTTGCCGAAAACACCCTGAAAGATGCGGTTCTGCATGATCTGCACATGGATCGTTTGCTCGTTGACCCGGCGTTCAAACGTTATCTCTACCTGGGAAAACTCCCCGGCGTGACGGACGACGAGGGCGTGTCCGCGCAAAAGACCTATGCGGATTACTTCAATCTGCAGGATCCTCCCGGCGAGCAATTCATCTTTACCGGCGAACTCTATTATATCGAAAACCCCCTGCGCGATGACGAACTGCGGGTCCTTGGCAGCGAAATGCTCGGGAACCCCCTGATCAACCATCTCGAATTCGGCGTTTTCAAGGGAAAGATCGGATACGTGCCCACGGTCAGCATTCAGACCGATATTCGCATCGATACGATCGATATCGATCTGCCGGACAAGGCGCTGACCGAACTCTCCAAAACCATGCTCCTTTCGCTGGACGAGGTCGAAATGCGCAAGGTCAGGGAGCATTTTCTGGATGCCGGAACGCGTGCGCTGCGCCGGGAGCGGGGGATCGGCGAAGCGCCGACCGACTGCGAGCTGGAGGTGATCGGCCAGACCTGGAGCGAACACTGCAAACACAAAGAATTCAACGCCATTATTCACTATAAGGACCTCGATACCGGCGACGAAAAGACCATCGACTCCCTTTTCAAAAGCTATATTTACCGGTCCACGAAGATCATTCGCGAACGCTTTGAAAAAAGCGGCAACACCTGGCTGATCAAGGTTTTCAACGACAACGCCGGCATCGTGAAGATCGACGAGGACCGCGTCTTCATCTGGAAGGTCGAAACGCACAACAGTCCCTCCGCGCTGGATCCCTACGGCGGCGCCCTGACAGGTATCGTCGGCGTGAACCGCGATCCGCTCGGCACCGGCATCGGCGGCGGGAAATGCCTGTTCAATACCAACGTCCTGTGCTTCGGCTCGCCGTATTTCAGCGGGGAACTGCTGGAAGGGCAACTGCATCCGCGGCGCATCATGGCCGGGGTGGTCAAAGGCATCGAGGACGGCGGCAATAAATCCGGCATTCCGACGATCAACGGGGCCATCGTGTTCGACGACCGTTTTCGCGGAAAACCTCTGGTCTATTGCGGGACCGCCGCGGTCATGCCGATGTATTTCGACGGCAAGCCCTCCTGGGACAAACCCGTCGCTCCCGGCGACCGCATCCTCATGGCGGGCGGGCGCATCGGCAAGGACGGGATCCACGGGGCGACCTTTTCCTCCCTGGAGATCGACGAACACTCGCCGCGCTCGGCCGTGCAGATCGGCTCCCCGATCACCCAAAAGAATATGTCCGATTTCATGGAAACGGCTGCCCGGACCGGCCTGCTGAAATGTTCCACCGACAACGGCGCGGGCGGGCTGTCCTCCTCCATCGGCGAACTGGCACAGATCCCCGGCGGCGCCGTGATCGAGCTGGACAAGGCGCCCCTGAAGTACCACGGCCTGCAGCCCTGGGAGATCTTTGTTTCCGAATCCCAGGAACGCATGACCTTTGTGGTCGAACCCGGGAAGGAAACCGCCCTGTTTGACATGGCGGACGATTTTGAGGT
>JAFGVT010000205.1 GCA_016937825.1 Fidelibacterota bacterium
GGTCTCGACATCAAATAACTGCGCACCGGCGATCCCCTTTTTATCCAGGGTCAGCAGGGCGATCTCCTGACCGCCGGTATGGGAATCGGTTTCCTTGATCACGCCGCCCGTACTTCCCATGACCAGATCTCGTATGCCGTCCTCACCACGATCAAAAAAATCGTAATGATAGTGGCCGGCAATGACGGCAAGGGTTTTGGCGTTCTTCAGAAGGTCGTGCACGGGCTGCCAGTTCTGCCAGACATACCAGTGCGGATGATGCACCAGGACGATATTGCCTTTGCTCTTCGCTGATCTCCGGAGGTCTTCCTCAAGCCATTTCAGCTGCTCTTCGGATATTTTATTCAGGTAAATGGAGCCCCAGCGCGGGTCCGTATGCATATTTTCAATAGAATAGAGAACGATAAAGTGGTAGCCCCTGTGATCGTAACTGTAATAAGGCCGGTCGCCGATGGGCAGGTCCGTTTCGCGGATCAGGTCCATGAACCATTTTTCGCGGGATCGATCCTCGGAAAGCGCCTTGAATTCGAGGGGGACGACGTCATGGTCGCCGACGGCAAGCAGCCAGGGACAGGAAAAACGTTCCATGATCCCGGTCGCCGTTCTGAAATTCAATTCGTAATCTTCAAAGGACTTGATACCGCGTATCGTTTCCACCATGTCGCCGACATGCAGGACGATATCGGGTGACAGGGCAAGCAGCCTGTCGACGCCCTTTTCCATGATCGCATAGGATTCGTCCGCCGAATAGGCGCCGAACTGATCCCCCACAATGCCGATCCTGATGACATCGCGTCCGCAGGCATTGCACAGGACAAGGCAAAGGATAAAAAGTATACCGCTTAGTTTTTTGGACATGGCTTCTTCCGCCGGCTTGTTACTTGTATGGTTGTACCTACAACTTAATGTTAACGAAAAGGAAGAAGCTTGTCAATGGTTATTTTTCAGATGATCCGATAGAACAAAATAGATGTAATTGCTATATTAACAGAGAATTATGTTAATCTTCCACTGCATATTGTTTTCGCAGTTTGTCATATTCCGCTTTCATTTCGTTTCGGATCGCGGAATAATTCTCATTCTCATAGACGTTCTTCAGTTCGTGGGGGTCCTTTTTCAGATCATACAGTTCCCAGACACCGATCCCGTAAAAGTGGATGAGCTTGTACTCCCTGTTCCTCACGCCGTCATGTTTGTGCACATCGTGCCAGGCGGGGTATTCGTAATAATGGTAGTAGACCGATTCCCGCCAGGAGCTGTCTTCCCTGCCCTCCAGGATGCTGCGCATGGATTCGCCCTGGATCTCCTTCGGGATGCTGACGCCGGCATAATCGAGGAAGGTCGGTGCGAAATCCAGGTTCATGACAAATTCTTCGCTGACCTTTCCGGGCTTGATCTTTTTCGGATAGCGGATGATCAGCGGCATGGTAAAGGATTCCTCATACATGAAGCGCTTGTCGAACCAGCCGTGTTCGCCCAGATAAAATCCCTGATCGGAGGTGTAGACCACGATCGTGTTCTTCGCCAGTTTTTCCTTGTCGAGATAATCCAGCAGTCTGCCGATATTTTCGTCCACGGCCACGATGCAGGCCAGGTAATCCTCGAGATAGCGCTGATATTTCCATTCCGTGAGCTCATTCCCGCTCAGTTGGCGGCTCCGGTAGTCCAGATTGACCTGATCGTAATAGCTGTCGAAGACGGCCTTCTGGGAGGGCGTCAGGGCTCTGTAGACGTGCTTCCAGCTGTTGGTGGCATCCCAGTTGATGCTGCGCCCTCCCCCGCTGAAAGGCTCTTTCTCTCCGGGCAGGAGATGTATCTTCATATCATAACCGAGATACATGTTCTTCACTTCCATATCCTGGGCGCCGGCAGTTCTTTCGCGTGTGCCGTAGTCGTCGTAAAAGGTTTCGGGCAGTTCGAATTTCCGGTCGCGGAACATCCCGATGTGCCGTTCCGCGGGCATCCAGCTGCGGTGCGGCGCCTTATGATGATAGAGAACGCAGAAAGGCCGGTCCTTGTCGCGGTGCTCAAGGAAGTCGAGGACCATGTCGGTGATGATATCGGTCACGTAGCCTTCATGGACGACCGTGTCGCCGTTCTCGTAGAACAGGGGGTTGTAATAGCTTCCCTGCCCCTGCAGGACCTTCCAGGTGTCAAACCCAACGGGCGTGCTGACGAGATGCCATTTTCCGATCATCGCGGTCTGATAGCCGGCGTTCTGCAGCAGCACGGGGAAGGTGACCTGCGATCCGTCAAAACGGTCCCGGTTGTCCTTCATTCCGTTGATATGGCTGTATTTTCCTGTCAGCATCACCGCCCGGCTGGGCGCACAGATCGAATTCGTGACGTAGCTGTTCGTAAAACGGATCCCTTCGTTCGCCAGTCGGTCGATATTTGGCGTGCGGATCAGGCTGGTGTCGTAGGCGGAGATCGCCCGTTCCGCATGATCGTCCGTCATAATGTAGATGATATTGGGTCTTTTCTCACCCGCACAGCTCAGGATAAAAAGCGCTGCGGTCATGAGCAACAGGATCTTTTTCATGGCACTTCCCCATTGATATGCTTATTCGAACAAACCTTAAATATTAAGACACACGCCCGGGCTTTTCAAGCTTTAAATTTTTTTCGCTGGAAATGTTCGACGAGGCGAACGGGAAGCAGGCGTGATAAAAAGGCGAGACGGGGTGCGTCGCCGCCGGCGGGATAGGCGGGTTTGGGATGCTTCATCCTCAGGATCTTCAGGACTTTCCCTGCGATGACCGCGGGATCGGCGCCCCGGTCGATGTTCCTGTCCCGGATGCTCTTGAAGATTTTCAATTGTGGAAAGTATTCCGAATCTTCGCGGTAATTCACATCCTGTTTCAAACCGGTCGCAATATACCCGGGCTCCACAAGCACGACCCTGATGCCAAAGGGCTGCACTTCCTGGCGCAGGGAACGCGAAATGCCTTCCAGCGCAAATTTGGTACTGCAATAAACGGACGTATAGCCGACGCCGAAGACGCCGGACATGGAGGAGATGTTGATGATCGTCCCCCGGCGGCGTGCCCGCATGCCCGGGAGAATTCCTTTGGTCAGTCTGAGGATGCCGAAAAAATTGACCTCGAAAAGCGCGCGGACCTTTTCCATGGGGACTTCTTCAAGCGGACCGATCTGGCTCTGTCCGGCATTGTTGATCAGGATATCGATATCTCCGGCTTCCCTGACCAGGGCGTCAATGCTTTCCGCATCCGTCATATCCAGGGGAAGATAACGGACTCCCGGGATCTTGCCGCTGATCTTTTCGGGATGACGGGACGTCCCGGTGACCTCGAAACCGTTTTGGCTTAACAGCCGTGCAATGGCTTCCCCGATGCCGGATGAAGCTCCTGTGATCAATACGCGTGGTGGTTTCATAGTACCCTGTCCCCTTCCCGGATAAGCGGCTTATTCGATCTCTTTGTAATCCGCGTCTTCGACATCCGACATGTCGATCTTCTTCTGAAGCGACGCACTGCCGGGATCTTCGGATGACGCGGGGTCGTCCGGACCCGAAAAGGGCTTAGCGGGGGTGATCCGTTTAAAGAACAGCTGATAGATCAGGTAGATGAAGATAGCGATGAGAATGATTTTAAAGAGTAATCCGATCATAGATTTCCTGCTTTATAGTATTTGGTTCCCAGCGGGGGCTGCTGGATGTATTTCATGACCTCGTCGAGATCCTCTTTTTTATTGACGAAATCGATCTGGGTCGTATTGATGATCAGCAAGGGCGTTTCCTTGTAGTGAAAGAAGAACTGGTTGTAGAACTGGTTCAGCGAATCGATGTAATTCCGGTCCATGTTGCGTTCGTAGCTTCTGTCGCGCAGATCGATGTTCTTCATCAGGCGTTCGGTATCGGCCTGAAGGTAGATCACCAGGTCGGGTTTTGTCACCTCCCGGGTGAGAATGGAATAGAGCTGGTCGTAGAGGTGAAGTTCCTTTTCATCCAGGTTGATGTAGGCGAAGAGGCGGTCCTTGGCAAAAATATAATCCGTCACCATGCTGCGGTGAAAAACGTCGGTCTGCGACAGTTCCATTTGCTGGCGGTAGCGGCTAAGAAGGAAAAAGAGCTGTGTCTGGAACGCATAGCGCTGGCGGTCCTGATAAAAATCGGACAGAAAAGGGTTCTCTTCGAATTTTTCCAGGATCAGGCGGCTGTTCAGGCGCTCGCAAAGGATTTTTGCCAGACTTGTCTTGCCGACGCCGATCACGCCTTCGATCGCAATGTAGTATGCAGGTCCCGTCATATTTTCACCACCTTTGATCTGTCCGGACACTGTTGAATAAAGTCAGCGATGTTCCGGGATGTTCCGGGAACGCGGTAATTTACATCAATTTCCGCCATGGGGAAAAGAATAAATTTTCTTTCGTGAAATCGCGGGTGCGGAATGCTCAGACGCTCCGTGGCGATCCGGCGGTTTCCGTAAAAAAGAATGTCGATGTCCAGGGTTCGGGGACCTTTGGGACGGAGGGGATCGCGGCTGCGCAGGAAGCGCGTTTCGATCAGGCGGATAAAGTCGAGGACTTCATACGGATCCAGGTCGCTGAGATATTTCGCGACCGCATTGACAAAATGCGGCTGATCGGTATCGTAGAGGGGTTCGCTGAGCCAGAGGGAGCTCTGCGTTTCGTAGACGATGTGTTCATTGCCGGCGACTTCCTTGATCGCGCGCGTGACCAGATGTCCCGAATCGCCGATATTGGACCCGAATCCCAGGAAGAGGGGCTGTGCCTTGTCCCGGTCCATCAGGTTTCGATCTCCAGCTGCAGCTGTTCGGCATTCCCGGTCAAGGCGCAGGGAACGCTCAGGGATTCCATTTCGCCGGGCGCCATGTGACGTTTTTTAACGGACTTCACGATCTGCCCGTCGATCCTGAGGTTGAGCTTCACCTGATCGAAGATCCGGGTAACGCGGAAATAGAGCTCGACCGATCCGCTGCAATTCGCCGTCCGGACTTCCTGAGGCACGATATAGGCGATCCCGTCGCCCGCAAGGGTGCAGATCCCGCGTCCCCGGTGCAGCCGTCCGTTCACGAACGCGGCGGCACAGCGCCCCGCCTTTTCGCTTTCCGTTGTCACGTTGTCCACAAGATCGTGAACATGGGCGACATTTCCGCAGGCAAAAATGCCGGGGACGGACGTTTCCATGGATTCGTTCACTTTCGGTCCCCGGGTGCGCTTGTCCAGTACGATCCCGGCGGCAAAGGGCAGTTCGATCTCGGGAAGAAGGCCGACGGAGAGAAGGAGCGTATCGCAGGGAACGTTCTTTTCCGTGCCGGGAACGGGTCTCCCCTGCCCGTCCACTTCGGAAATATCGACCGATTCAACGCGTTCCCTGCCGTAAATGCGCGTCACGGTATGCTGAAGCAACAAAGGAATATTAAAATCGTCAAGGCACTGCACGATGTTGCGCGTCAGTCCGCTGGAATACGGGAGCAGTTCCGCCACGGCCAGGACCTCGGCGCCTTCCAGGGTCATCCGGCGCGCCATGATAAGTCCGATATCGCCCGAGCCCAGAATGACCACGCGTTTTCCGACCATAAAGCCTTCGATATTGACGAGCCGCTGGGCGGCTCCGGCCGTCAGCACGCCTGCCGGACGGGTCCCGGGAATGGCGAGGGCGCCGCGGGTGCGTTCCCGGCAGCCCATGGTCAGAATGAGCGCGCCGGCGTTCAAGGGGGCGTAGCCGTTTTTTTGGTTCAGGGTATGGACCGTCCTGCCCTGTGTGATCTCAAGCACCATCGTATCGGTCCTGACCTCGATGTCCGAATCCTTCACGCGGTCGATAAAGCGCTGGGCATATTCCGGTCCCGTAAGGTCTTCTTTGAAGGTATGCAGGCCGAAGCCGTTATGAATGCATTGCTGGAGGATCCCGCCCAATTCAAGGTCGCGTTCGATGATGCAGACGCGTTTTGCGCCGTGCTCCCGCGCGGAAAGCGCCGCCGCCAGTCCGGCCGGTCCGCCGCCGATGCAGATCACATCGTAATCTTTCACTGCGCGCTGTCCTTTCCTTTAGTTTCTCCGGTCAGGATCCGCGACGCGGAGGAGTCTTTACAGATCTTTTCCTTGGGCAGGTTCAGCTAGCGGGCGAGGATATCGATGATCCGCGGCGCGCAGAAACCA
>JAFGVT010000206.1 GCA_016937825.1 Fidelibacterota bacterium
ACGGCTTCGGCGTAGGCCGCCATGATGAGGTCATGGCCGCCCATGGCGCAGATCATCATGATCAGGGTCGATTTCGGCTGATGGAAATTGGTCACGAGCGCATCCACGACCTGGAAATCGTAGGGAGGATAGATGAATTTGTCCGTCCAGGTGTTCTTGGGATTCACATCCTTGCCGGAGATCAGGGAAGACTCAAGCGCGCGGACCGTGGAGGTGCCGACGGCAACGATGCGGCCTCCGCTCTGCTTGGTCGCATTGATGTCTCCTGCGGTCTTCTTGGGGATCTTGAAATATTCCGAATCCATCTGATGGCGGCGCAGATCCTCGACCTGGACCGGACGGAAAGTCCCCAGTCCGATGTGCAGGGTGATCGCATCCGCTTTAATGCCCTTTTTCTCGATCTTTTCCATCAGTTCCTGCGTAAAGTGAAGTCCGGCCGTCGGCGCGGCGACCGCGCCCAGCTCTTTGGCAAAGACCGTTTGATAACGCACTTTGTCCATCTCTTCGCTTTCGCGCTTGATATAGGGGGGCAGGGGTGATTTGCCGCCGGCCATGACGTATTTCATGAAGGTGGCCTTGGAGCAGTTGTGGCGGATGACCCTCCCGCCCGAAATGGTGTTGTCGATCACGTCCGCATAGATCTTGTCCGTAAAACGAAGCTTGTTGCCGATGCGCACTTTCCTTGCCGGTTTGACGAGCACTTCCCAGATCTGATCCTCCAGGGAACGGAGCAGGAACACTTCGACTTCGGAATCGGTCTTGTCCTTTGAGGCGAACAGCCGCGCGGGAAAGACCTTGGTGTTGTTGTACACCAGGCAATCGCCGGGCTTTAAAAAGTTCACGACATCCTTGAACCTGTGATGGCTGAAGCTGCCTTTTTTCCGGTCGACCACCATCAGACGGTCCTCGCCGCGCTGATCGCTGGGATATTGCGCGATGCGTTCTTCGGGCAGTTCAAAATCAAAATCGGACAAACGGAACGCTTTCGGCTGAGTATTGAAGATCTCAAATTTCGTCATAGAACAAACTCCCTTGGGAATTGGATTTGCGTTTGCTGAGCTGCAGATGCTGATAGGTCCTTTCAAGTGCGACACGTCCCCGTGCCGTACGCTGCAAAAACCCCTCCTGGATCAAAAAAGGCTCGTACACTTCTTCGATCGTATCCGCTTCTTCGCCGATGGCGACGGCCAGGTTCTGAAGGCCGACGGGTCCCCCGTTGAAGTGGTTGACCAGCGTAAAGAGAATGCGCCGGTCCATATGGTCAAGTCCGATCTCGTCGACTTCCAGCATGCGAAGCGCCTGTTCCGCGATCTCTTTGGTGATGACCCCGTCCCCCTTGACCTCCGCGTAATCGCGGCAGCGCCGGAGTATCCGGTTAGCGATCCGCGGTGTCCCGCGCGAGCGTTTCCCCAGTTCGGTGGCCCCGTCTTGGGTGATCCGGATCTTCAGGATGTCCGCCGAGCGCATCACGATCTTGATCAGGTCCTTATGCGTGTAGAACTCCATTCGCATGATGATCCCGAAACGGTCCCGGATGGGCGACGTAAGCATGCCGGCGCGCGTCGTGGCGCCGACCAGGGTGAAGCCTTCCAGGTTCAGCTGGATGCTGCGGGCGCTGGGTCCCTTGTCGATCATGATGTCAATGCGGAAATCTTCCATCGCGGAGTAAAGGTATTCTTCGACCACCCGGTTGATGCGGTGCACTTCGTCAATAAAGAGCACGTCGCCCCGTTCCAGGTTGGTCAGCACGCCCGCCAGATCCCCGGCCCGTTCAAGGACGGGACCGGACGAGGTCCTGATCGTGGCGCCGAGCTCCGCGGCGATGATGTTCGCCAGGGTGGTCTTCCCCAGTCCGGGAGGTCCGAACAACAGCACATGGTCCAGCGGCTCTTTCCGGTTCTTGGCCGCCTCGATATAGATCTTCAGGGTGTCGACCAGTTTCTTTTGACCGATAAATTCATCCAGGGTCCGCGGCCGGAGCGAATAATCAAGCTCTTCTTCCAAATCCCCGATTTCCGGATTAATGATCTCTGATCTCATAGAATAAAAAACAACCCCGGTTGTTAATTTACAAAATTTTTACAAGTTTCGCCATTCATTTTTATGCAGGGAAGAAAGGAGGCCGTATCTCCCGCCGCGCCTATTGCCGGACATAGATCAGGCCGCCGAAATACAGATTGTCTCCGGAGATCGTGTAGTAATACGCGATGTCATACGAGAACCGCTGCTTGATCACGAACCTTTCCTCGTCGAAGGTATAGTTTCCCGCAAGGACCGAGGTCTGATACGTGGCGCCGTCGTAATTCTCCAGGCGGTAGGTCTTGTCTTCGTTGAAGGTGATCTTTTCCCAGTCCCCGGTCTGGTAGTTTATGTGCTTCCAGGTCCCGATCAGGAGATTTTCCGGGTCCTCAACGCCCGCACAGGCGGTGAGGAGCAGGAGGAAAACAAGGATCGGGGTCAGGAGGTGTACGCGTTTTATTTTCATGGCATAATATACGGTTTTATCTGCAAAAGCACCATGCCGTTTTTCACTTTTTATTCTTCCGCGGCGACGGTTCTAAACCGAAGTTCTGTTTGGTATTTGACGGGAAAGGCCTTAAATTTGATTCCGGGAATCAGGAGAAAGCATGGATTGGGATATCGTCATCGGTCTTGAAGTACACGTTCAGTTGAACACGGAAACAAAAGCGTTCTGCTCCTGCCGGGTAAGCTACGGGGATGCACCCAATACCCACGTATGTCCGGTCTGCCTCGGCTATCCGGGTTCTCTGCCCGTCCTCAACTGTGAAATGGTCAACAGCGCCGTCAAGCTCGGACTGGCCACCCACTGCCTTATCCGTCCTTTCAGCAAATTCGCCCGGAAAAATTATTTTTACCCCGACCTCCCCAAGGGCTACCAGATCTCGCAGTACGAGGACCCGATCTGCTATGACGGTTACGTGGATATTGAGACCGGCGGCGTCAAAAAGCGCATCGGACTGACGCGCATCCACATGGAAGAGGATGCCGGAAAATCCATGCACGGCGACACGGGCACCCTGATCGACCTGAACCGCTGCGGCACGCCGCTGCTCGAGGTCGTGAGCGAGCCGGACATCGCCTCGCCTCAGGAAGCGTATGCCTACCTGACGACGCTGAAACAGATCGTGCGCTATACCGGGATATCGGACTGCAACATGGAAGAAGGCTCCATGCGCTGCGACGCGAATATTTCCATCAAGCCCAAAGGACGAAAAGCCTTCGGCACCCGGACCGAACTTAAAAACATGAACTCGTTCCGGAATGTGGAGCGCGCCCTGATCTATGAAGCCGAACGCCAGCGCGGGGTGCTGGAATCCGGCGGAACGATCGTACAGCAAACGCTCTTATGGGACGATCAGAGCGGCAGCACGAAGATCATGCGCTCGAAAGAGGATTCCCACGATTACCGCTATTTTCCCGAACCCGACCTCTCGCCGGTGTTCGTAGACGAAGCCTGGATCGAAACCTTGAGGGCGGCCTTGCCCGAACTTCCCGAGGCGCGCAAACAGCGCTTCATCCGGGACCTGGGGCTCAATGAGGAAGATGCCGCCATTTTGACCG
>JAFGVT010000207.1 GCA_016937825.1 Fidelibacterota bacterium
AAAATGGTCAGGTCGATCGCCGTGGAGGACGAAAGTTCCTGCTGAAGCCCCAGCTCGTACATGACGGTCTTCTGCGGTTCGATATCCGGGTTGCCGTAGCGCGAGACGCTGGCACCGCGTTTCATCAGAGGATTGGTGTAAAGATAATACATCGACGGCATCTGGAAGAAATGCCCGTAAGAGAAATGGATGAAGCCCTGATCCGTGATCGGAAAGCTCACGCCCAGGCGCGGGCTCAGCTGATGCTTGGGACTGGCGTTCGTGGTATCGGAGGTCAGCGGATCGACCGTAATGGTGTTCGCATTAAAATAATCGTAGCGCAGGCCCGCCTGGATGATAATGTCCTGAATCTCGATCTTGTCCTGGAGGTAGGCCGCAAAATCATAGGGTTTATGGGTGTAGTAATCATGGTTCGCGACGCCGGCGTTCTGGATGAAGGGCGGGATGCCATCAAGCTGATCGCTCATCTGCAGGGTGGTCTCGTTGCGGTGCCGGACATAGGTGTTGAACTCAAAGCCCGTCCGGATCTGATTTGCCCGGTTGACCTGGGAAATGAAGTCGAACTTGAAGGTATGGGTCTTGTCGTCGGAGATATAGTAGCCCATTTCCTGTCCGCCGTAATTGAAATGGTAGGCCGGTATGTCGGTACGGAGCGATTTGTTCACGTAGTACGGCACGCTGACCGTCGTGTCGCCGAGATCCAGGTCATACCAGGTCCCGTTCGGGATAAAGGCGCCGTACTCGTTGATGAAATCCCAGTCCACCTGCACATCCGTATCCAGGATGCCGTTCCCGTTCAGGTCCTCGGAAACGTTCAGGCCGGGCAGGATGTCGATCACGCCGTTCCCGTTGATGTCTTCATCCATGGAGAAGGGGATCTCGATCTTGTTCACATACTGCTCGGAATGTCCGTGCTTGTAGGAATACTTAAAGGTAAAATAGGTTTTTTCGGAAATCGTGCGGGTCAGATGCAGGGCATGCATGATATCGTCTGAATGGTACTGATACCGCCCGTCGGGCGCATATTTCCATTCATGTTCATAATTCTGCCAGGCACCGAAGTCCCCGATCAGCTGATAGGTCAATTTTGTTTTTTCCAGTGGCATGAAGGAGATCTTTGCCATGATCTTCTTTGAATTGCTGGTGTTCATTTTGACGAGGGCGCTGTCCCCGGTCATCATGACGCTGGCCGTATTGTTCCCGATCGCCCCCTGGTCGAAGGTGGTGTGTTCCCGGATGCCGTAGAGCCATCCGAGATGGTTCCGGAAGGTGCCGGTGATAAAATAGGACCCTTCGGGCAGAAAGGAAATGGGTCCGCTGAGATCCAGGTCGTAGCGCTGGAAGGTCAGGGGATTGAAACCCGATCCGTTGATATAGCGGTCGTTCCAGGTCAGCATGTCGCCGAATTGGGCCGTCAGGCGGGACTGGAAGGTGCGCGCGCCGTCCTTGGTGGCGATATTCACGATACCGCTCATGGCTTTCCCGTATTCGGCATTGAAGGTCCCCGAGATCAGGGTCAGTTCCGAAATGACATTGGTGGAAAGCGAAAGTCCCAGATCGCTGGAAACGGGAATGCCGTCCACCATGTAGGTGACTTCGCTGGCGCGGCCGCCCCGCACGTGCAGCGATCCGTCGGAACCCTGGGTGACGCCCGCCTGGGTGGCGAGCAATCCCGCAAAGGATTCCACGGGCATGGACTCGAGCTCCTCTTCCGAAATACTGGATTCCGAGGAGGTGAGCCCTTTTTTGATCAGTTCTTTTTGTGCGACCACAACAACCTCTTCCCCCTCAAGCACGGAGGATTCCATGCTGATGCTGATGTTCGTCGTATGGTCGACCGAAACTCTGAGGTCCTGCAGTCTGAATGTTTTATACCCGATAGAAGAAGCAAGCAGCTCATATTTTCCCGGCGGCACGTTCAGGATGGTAAAGTACCCCTCAAGGTCGGTGGCGGCTCCCAGGGAAGTTCCCGCGATCATGACATTGACGCCGATCAGAGGATCCCCCGTCCCGCCGTCGGTCACGATTCCGTTGACCTTGCCGGTCGTAGCCGCCTGCAGGGTCATAAATAATGAGAGGAATGCAAATAAAAGAACAAGATACTTCCTTCGCATCATATTTCCTTTTTATGATTGTAGGGTATGAACACAGATAAAAAAAGGGAGAGGTTTCCCTCTCCCTTTTTATCTTTCAGATTATTTCAGCAATGTTACTTTTTGTGACTGGCTGAAATTCCCATATTTCAAGGTGTACATGTAAACACCGGAGGCAACGGGGGCACCGTTCATGTCCGTTCCGTTCCACAGGATGTTGTGGGTTCCGGCCGAGGTGTACTGATCGTTGACCAGCGTGTTCACGAGTTCGCCGCGCATATTGTAAATATGCAGGGAGATCGTCTTATTCATCGGCAGGAAGTACTGGATGGAGGTAACCGGGTTAAAGGGGTTCGGATACGCAGCTTCCAGAACGAAAGCGTCCGGGGTGATCACGGTCGGATTGACCGAAACAACGGGACCCAGTTCCGAATCGCCGAATTCGATCACGCGGATCGGGGCGAAGAAGGGGTTCGCGACTTTGACCGTGTCGGTTCCGGTCACTTCAAGGATCGAATCCACTTCACTCTGATAGCAGCAGATGATCTCGGGATAGCCGTCGTTATCGATGTCGGTCAGTTTGTCGACGAATTTGTGGTTGGTGCCAGCAAAACTGCCGATATACACATTGGTGTCCGGTTCAACGGACTGATAGCTCGACCAGCCGGTGCCGTCCCAGACATTGATATCGCCGAGGATCATGCTGTTACCGAAGATCACGACTTCCGTACCGTCGCCGAAAAGATCGCCGGACGTACCGCCCGCGATGGATCTGGGATCGCCTTCTCCGGCGTTGATGATCTCGAATTCCGTGGAATCGAAATGGGTCGCATCGCCGTCATTGTCGAAGATCCTGAAGCATTGCATGCCCGAATAGGACATGTAATAGACTTCGTCTTTCCCGTCCTGGTCGACATCGGCAACCACCGGCTGAAGCAGGCAGACGCCGTCGGGAACAGTTAGGTACTGATAGGTGGTATCGCCGAAGGAATAGGTGTTGGCGCCGGTAGCTTCAACAAAGAACACGTTATTGTAATTCCAAACAAAGCAGGCGATCTCTTTCAGACCGTCGCCGTCGATATCGCTGGTTTCAACGGCGATCGCGGATCCGCCGCCGAGTTTGTTTTCACGACCGAACATCGGATCGTCCGGACCGAGTCCGAGCACGCCCATATCGATATCGCGTGCCGAGGTGATGAACTCGCATTCGAAACGGCCGAAGCCCTGAAGGTCGTCGGTTGCGGAAAGGACCGCAAAGAAGTCTTCCGAATGGCCGTAAGTTACCGGTGTGACGCCAGAGCTGTCAATGTAATCGGTCATATAAGAACTGCCGTTCGATGCAAAGATGATCTCGGAATAACCGTCCTGGTCAACATCATCCACCACGAAATGTTCTACCAGCAAGCTGGCAAGCACCGTGCCGGCGCCGTTGAAGTTGAAGAGGGCGCTCAGGTCTTCGATACTGTAGAATTTCGGGGTTTTGAAGGTATTATTGCTTTCGATCTCGTAAATATAGAGACCGGCGCCGGCTACACCCGGGTAACGGCCGCGGAAGAAGATCACTTCCCCTTCCCCGTCGCCGTCAACATCGCCTGTCTGTACAAAACGCGTACCGGAAGCATACAATCCATCGGGATTGCTGGTGTCGGACATCCAGAAATATTCCAGGGTATCACCACCTATTGCTTCGAAACCGACAACGCAGTTCCCGTAGCTATAGTTGGTCACATAGAATTCCAGATAGCCGTCGCCGTCAAGGTCGACACCCCCGCCAATTCCGCGGGCGGCGCCGCTGAAATCTGACCAGATTTCCGCTGCATTGTTGGGGATCGATACGACATACGCATCGTCAACAGCGAAAACGAAGCCAAACAACAGCAAAGCAACAAGAACAACTAATGTTTTTTTCATTCTGTCTCCTTTTTTTCACATTTAGTTCTTTTTCAAAAAGTGGCACAATTTATAAAATTAAACAACGCATGTCAAAGGGTTTTTCCCAAAGAAAACGCTTTATTTTCTTACACACTTATATTCAGCACGATATCGCGATATATTTGATCCGAAAAGTGTCTTTTTTATACGTTATACTCGTCCCAGCTCTTGATCTTGAGCGACCCGGCGTCCGTATCGGCCAGCGCTTCGAAGAGGCGCATCGCCACCTGGCGGTTCGTGATGAGGGGAACGGCGTAATCCACGGCGGTGCGGCGGATCGTGTAGTCGTTCGTCAGTTCTTCCTCATTATAATTCTTGGGGATATTGATCACCAGGTCGATCGAGCCGCGTTTCAGGTAATCGATCACGTTGGGGTCTTCGCGGTCGAGGGGCCAGTAGAGCATATGGTTCGGGACCCCGTTCTGATGCAGAAAATCGGAGGTTCCGCCGGTCGCATAGATGCTCATCCCCTTTTCGGAGAGCTTTTTCAGTCCGTCCAGCAGTTCGCCCTTCGACGCGGGCGGCCCGGAGGAGATCAGCATGTTTTTGACCGGGAACTTGAAGCCCACGGAGATCAGGGACTTGATGAAGGCCTCATGGAAATTGTCGCCCAGGCAGGCGACCTCCCCGGTCGAGGACATTTCAACGCCCGTGGCCGGATCGGCGCCGCGCAGGCGGGTAAAGGAGAACTGCGGGGCCTTTACGGCAACGAATTCATAGTCGTAAAGCGGAATGCGCACCTTTTCCTGTTTTTCGCCGAGAATGACCCGGGTCGCGATCCCGATAAAATTCTTTTTCAGGGTCTTGGACACAAAGGGAAAGCTCCGGGAGGCGCGCAGGTTGCACTCGATGACGCGCACTTCGTTGTTCTTGGCGATATACTGGATATTGAAAGGTCCGTTGATATGGAGGTTCCGGGCGATGTCGGCGGATGTTTTCCGGATCTGCCGTTCGGTCTCGAAATAGGTGCGCTGCGGCGGCAGGACAAGGGTAGCGTCCCCGGAATGCACGCCGGCGTTCTCGACGTGTTCCGAGATCGCATAGCAGACGATATTCCCGTTCTGTGCAACCGCATCGAATTCAAGTTCTTTGGCATTTTCATAGAATTTGCTGATGACCACGGGGTACTCGTGGGAAATATCCGCCGCCACCTGCAGAAATTTCTGCAGTTCTTTGTCGCTGGTCGCCACGGCCATGGCGGCGCCGGAGAGCACGTACGAGGGGCGCACGAGGACGGGGTATCCAACATCGTTCGCGAAGGTCAGGGCGCTCTGCGTATCGCTCAGCTCTTTCCATTCGGGCTGTTTGATGCCGAGCTCGTCCAGCATCGCGGAAAAGCGGCTCCGGTTCTCGGCGCGGTCGATGGATTCCGTGGAGGTGCCCAGGATGCGCATGCCGTTCTGGTTCAGGCGCACGGCCAGGTTGTTCGGGATCTGCCCGCCCATGGAAAGCACCAGCCCTTCGGGCTCGATCTTGTTATAAATTTCCCGGACGGTCTCAAAGGTCAGCTCTTCGAAGAAGAGGGCGTCGAATTCGTCGTAATCGGTACTGACGGTCTCGGGATTGCAGTTGATCATGATCGCTTTCTTTCCGCTCTCCCGCGCGGTCTTCCCCGCGATCACGCAGCACCAGTCGAACTCTACGCTGGAGCCGATCCGGTAGGGACCGCCGCCGAGGATCACAACCGCATCGTTGTGTTTTTCGGTATAATCGTCCTCGGTCCCGTTGTAGGTCAGGTAGAGATAATTGGTCACGGCGGGATACTCCGCCGCGACGGTGTCGATCTGCTTGATCACGGGATGCAGTCCCGCTTTCAGGCGCTGATCGTAGACGGCCGCTTCTTTTTTACCCGTCAGCAGGGCGAGCTGTTCGTCCGAAAAGCCGATCTTCTTGGCAATCAGCAGCCGTTCGTCGTCCAGCTTCTCCCCTTGTTCCAGCTGCAGGGAGACGTCGACGACTTTCTTGATCTTGTTCAGGAACCAGAGGTCGATCTTTGTCAGGTCATGGACCTTTTCGATGGCGTATCCCTGCCGGAAGGCGTCCACGATGGCGAAAAGCCGCTCATCGCTGGGTTTTGTCAGGGAATCCTCCAGGGACGCGGTGACGAATTTTTCGTTCGCGACCAGGCCGCGCGCGCCGGTGCCCAGCATGCGGATGGCTTTCTGCAGGGCTTCCTCGAAATTGCGCCCGATGGCCATGACCTCGCCCACCGATTTCATGGCGGAACCGATGCGGCGGGAAACGTTGCGGAATTTTTTCAGGTCCCAGCGCGGCATCTTGACCACGATATAATCCAATGCCGGCTCAAAGAACGCGGAGGTCTCGGTGATGGCGTTGGAAAGCTCGTGGAGGCCGTAGCCGAGCGCGAGCTTGGCGGCGATGAAGGCCAGCGGATAGCCGGTCGCCTTGGAGGCAAGGGCGGAACTCCGCGAAAGCCGGGCGTTCACTTCGATCACGCGGTAATCCTCGGATCCGGGGTCCAGAGCGTATTGTATATTACATTCGCCGACCACGCCGAGATGCCGGATCACGCGGATGCCGATCTCGCGCAGTTTGTGGTATTCGCTGTTGGAGAGGGTCTGGCTGGGCGCCACGACGATGCTTTCGCCGGTGTGAATGCCCAGGGGATCGACATTTTCCATATTGCAGACGGTGATGCAGTTGTCGTATTTATCGCGCACCACTTCATATTCAACTTCTTTCCAGCCGCCGAGGTATTCTTCGATCAGGATCTGGTTCGTATAACTGAAGGCCTTGCCCGCCCGCTCGGTCAGCTGTTCTTCGCTGCGGCACACCCCGCTTCCGAGGCCGCCCAGGGCAAAAGCGATGCGCAGCATGACGGGATAACCGATCTCTTCCGCAAATTTTTTCGCCTCTTCCGTGGAATTCACGGCCTTGCTTTTCGGATAGCGCACCGAGATCTCGTCCAGTACGCGGTTGAATTTCTCGCGGTCTTCGGTGTTCCGGATGGTCTCGACCGGGGTCCCGAGCACCTTGACCCCGTATTTTTTCAGGATGCCCTTGTCATGCAGTTCCAGCCCGCAGTTCAGGGCGGTCTGGCCGCCGAA
>JAFGVT010000046.1 GCA_016937825.1 Fidelibacterota bacterium
CATCGCCCGCACCGTTTGCATTGCCGTTCGACCCGAGCGTGGGTGTCAGGTAATAGCTTGAAGCCAATGCCAGGTTCCCGCCGGGGACCTTTAAGAGCCGGGCGTTTTCATTGCCGGCTCCGTACTGGAACGTGGCGACGTACTCGGATTTGCCATCATTGAAAATAAATTCCGTCGCGTTCGTGCCGGTACCGCACACGGTCCCGGATACAACGGAGGATGAAACGCCGTCATAACGCTTCATATAGACCCCGGCAGCGTTATGGTACACTGCTCCGCCGTCGGACGTAAGCGCCACACTGGCACTTCCGCCCTTCTGGTCGATCGCGATCGTATCGGCTGCAAAGGTTTCGCCGTTGTCTGCCGTCGTGAAACGCAGGATCTTGTTGTTGTTTGCATCGCCGAAGAAGAATGTCAGGGAATTGTCGGCTTTTGAGCCGTACACGGACATTTTATCCCCGACACGGCCGGCGGTATAGGGATGTTCGATCACAACCGTCGCCGTGGTATCCACCTTCGCCCATTTATAAACCTTCAGGGTGGTGTTCAGCGCAAGGTTGCATACGTACATATCCCCGTCCTCGGAGATCGCGGCATCGGAAACATAATATGTTCCGCCGCTGATACCGGCGGGATCCAGCGCGGTCAGGGAGTCGCCGTTCGCAGCATCAAGAACATAAAGTTTGTTCCCTCCGTTGCGTGAAACGACGAGCAGCCTGTCCTGTCCATCGACTTTCCCGTACGCAAAGCCGCGTGTCAGGTGCGCGGTGTCGAACCAGCCCGGCATGCTTGACGTTGCCGAGGATTTTTCCCACAGCGTGGTCAACTGACCGAACGCGGAAAAGGCCATGAGCAATGTCAGTAAGAGAATCAAGGCTTTTTTCATCTTCTACTCCTTCTACGTTAAATTTTCATCACTTCAGCAAAGTGATCTTTTCTATATATTGAAACTCATCCTGGGTCATGGCGCAGAAATAGATTCCTGCCGGAATCTCCGATCCGTTAAAGACCACAAGATAGTTGCCTGCCTCCTGCCTTCCCTCCGCCAGGGTAATGATTCTGTTACCCTGAATATCAAACACTTCGAGCTTAATGTTTCGGTTCGTATCCAATGAATAGCGGATGCTTGTCTGCGGGTTGAAAGGGTTCGGATAGACCGAAAGCAGATCACAGCTCCGGGGCCCTGCCTGATGCACGGACGTGGGTTCCATCAGGGAAATGGGCGTTGCGGAACTCAGCTTTACGGCATCGGCGACCACATAATTACCCGTTGAGGCCAGGTTGCTCACGATAACAGCATGTTCCTCATTCTGCGAAAAGCTAAAGGTCCCCAGTTTATTCCATTGGGCGTGCCCCTGCTGCTGGTTCATTCTGACCGTATCGCGGCCATCCTGATGGATGATCACAAACGGTGTCTCGGAACTGCGGTTCGGATCCGCGACCCACCAGGCGTAGACATCACAACGGGCCGTTTCATTCAGGGCCGTATAGAAACGGTAAATGGAACTGCCGTCTCCCCGGCCGCTGAGCATTGCCTTGCTGCCGCCCCAGTAGCCGGCATTTGCCGAAGCGAACCAGCTCCCGCTGCGCGTCGCCCAGCTGTCCTCCGTATCAATGATCACGCTGTGATCCGATTCAGGCGGTAGCTTGCAGCTGTCCCGATAGGTAAGGGCCAGGATGGCGGGTACCGCACGTTGTTCGGAAGGACGGTTGATATCCGTACCGGGTACCGCCATTTGCGTTGAGCCGCCGCCGTCAAGATTTAGCGCGGCAACGCAGCCGAGTTGAAGGAAGAGCGCCGCCATGTCGGGCAGACTCAATCCCTCGCTGTGGGTCTGCCTTCCGTCCGCGACTAGCAGAATGACATGACCGTCGGAAGTATAGCCGACCGCGGTCCGGGGATCGCGGTTATCCAGACCGACCCCGCTCCCCCACATCACTTCTTCATTGTAACTAATGTATATACTGCTGTCTTTCACCAGTACGGGACCGCCGCCGACGGCAGTGAGCAAGCCTTCCATCGGGGTCCCCTCGCTGCGAAGCGGTACGGGACGCGGTGCGGGATCGTTATACGTATAATTGAGCGGTGCGGCGAAACGATAGACATCTTCCAGGCTCTGGCCGAAATGATAGACCCAGTCTATCTGCGGCGTAAATTCGCTGTTCAGTGAGAACATGCTGCGGATGAGTGGATAGGATTGAGAATTCCGCGTGACGGTTTGAACGTTGACTGCTTTGACCTCCCCGGGATAAATGACGGTGGAATACGGGATATTGCCGCCGAAATACCCTCCGTTGACGGCCGCAATGCAGTTGACGTCCGCAGCAAAGCTTTTTACCGTCTTTGCCAAAGCGGCACTGTAAGGGCGCAGCGCGATCGCCGTATCGTTCAGGTCCGCATCCAGATAAAAACATTCCAGCGCGGGACTGCTCCGGGTCCCTTTCATCAGCGTGATCCCGGATGCAAGATCGTAAGATCCCGTCATGTCGGTCCAGACGATCTCATCCGCCCACAGGAAGAAGGTGCAGAGCATCGACCATGTCAGAAAAAGGAGTTTCATCACTTATTTTCCGATAAAAGGTTTGTAAAGTATATCCAGGACCAGGGAAACCGCCCCTCTCAGTGCCGCTTCGCTGTTCAGCTGTCCGTAAACGATCTTAGTGGAGCGCTGAAGCGGCGTCACGGCAATGTAATCCATGATCTCCTTCTGCAGCTGCTTCAGAAAATACTTGGAAAGGTTGAATGCGGAACCGGAGATCACCAGCATGCTGCTGTTCAGGATGATGATCAGGTTCGAGCAAAGGACGCCCAGAATGAGGGTCATGTCGTCAATGACTTTCCGGGAGACCGGGTTGCCCTTATCCGCCTGATCAAAAAAGACCTTCAGATTTTTACTGTCGTATTCCGCGGGGGGCTTTTCTTTATGTTCTTCGTAGGCCTTTTTAAAAGCGTTGACGGTATTTTCGCGTGAAAAGAGCTGTCCGACATACTCCTGGCCTTCATGATAGAAGAGGTTGTCCTTTAAAATGCTGATATAGGGTTTCAGACTTAGATAGCCGATCTCTCCGGAACCGCCCATGATCCCCCGGACCGGCAGTTCGTTCTCAATAATACCGGCACCGATACCGTCTCCGATATGGACCAGGATCATATCATTCTGGTCCTCGCCGGCTCCGAGAAGGTATTCGCCCCAGGTCTGGATGTTGATATCGTTCTCTACCAGGACGGGGGCATTGTAATACGCGATAAATCGGTCGGCAAAAGGTTGGTTCGCCCAGCCTGTAAGGGTTTCCGCCAGGAGAAGTTCACCGGTTTTGCTGTCAACGAGCCCGGGCACGCCGATCCCGATCCCGATCAGTTTGTCCGGATGCAGATCATGTTCCGCGATCATCCGGTCCATGGTCTGGGTCAGCAGCTCGAAGGTTTCATTAAGAGAAGGGTTTGCCTGGTAGTCGATCGTGGCGCGGGATATTTCATTTCCGAGAATGTCCGCCATCATAATGGCGGTATTGGTGCGTTTGATCTGGATGCCGAATACAAAGCCGCCCTGGGCCTCGATATAAAGTTTTGTCGGACGTTTTCCGCCGCGCGAGGTTGATTCGCCCTTGCCTTCTTCCTTGATCAGTCCGGTATTCATCAGGCGTGTAATGATCTCGGAAACGGCGGTCTTGGACATTTTTGCCTTTTTCGCTAGTTCGGTCCGCGAAATGCCGTACTCCTTGCGAATATAGTCCAGCAGACGGGTCTCATTGACCTCTTTCAGGAAGCGCCAGTCCCGTTTCGGATTTTCCGTGAATCGTGATAACATGTTATTTTACCATTGTCATTTTTTTTATTGTCATTTTTTTGCCGTTTACATTGAGGACATAAAAATAGATGCCGCTTGAAAGACTGCCTTCCTGAAGGTGCAGGCGGTGCTCGCCGGCGGGTTTCATGCCTTCCGGGATCTGCCGGACGAGTTTTCCGCAAATATCGTAAATCGAAACACTAACCTCCGCATCTTCGCTCAGCGTATAGGGGATCGTGGTTTCGGGATTAAAGGGATTCGGGTAGTTCTGAAAGAGAACGGGGGTTTGGGGCGGCTCAAGCGTCTTCTCTGCATTGACATAGATGAATTCTTCATTCCCGAAAGGATTACGCGAACGAACCAGCATGAGCGCATCGGCAAAGGTGTAGCCCGAACCCGTTCCGGGTGTGGAGAGGGTCAGCACCGTTTTATTCTCACCCGCTTCAAAATAGGCCGTCGCCAGTTTTTCCCAGCGGCCTGCATTGCCCGCCGTTTTCTGGTTGACCGTACCTTCTGCCTCACCGCTGTCGGAATGGACGGTAAAGAGGGTCATATCGGTTGCGGAGGCCATGCTTTTGGGGATGTTCTGGAAAGCATAAACGGCATACCAGCCGCTTTCGGGAATCGTCAGCCGATAGTCTATCTGTGCCTGAACGTTCGCAGCGGCGATATAGCAATGACTGTCATTATGGTAATCATAGACATTCGTTCCGTTGTAAAGCTCCCAGTTCCCCGTTTTCAATACCCCGGAGCTGTCTATGTCAACGATCAGAGGGTCCGGACGCCAGCCGGGTTCGCGGTAAGGCAATCCGGCCTTGTTCTGATAGACATTCTCTTTCAGATAGCTCAGGTAATCGTTATCGTTGTAGATCAGTTCGGCATGATACCAGATGACATTGCCTTTCAGTCCTGCATTCCGGGTGGTGCGGATCATTTGCACCAGTTCGGCCGGACTTGTATAATTGGAATTTGCAACCGTTGAAATTCCCGGGAACATGAGGGAGTCCCGGGATATTTTTGCCAGTTCGTTATTCATGCGCCAGGTGAAATCGCTGTTGCTGTTCATGTACATTTGCGGAGCCACGATATCCAGATAGCCGTTATCGATCCACGGGGCGTAATCCTGGCAAAACTGCTCGTATCCCCACGGCAGGGGCGCATTGCTGACGATGATATCCGGGTTCAGGGCCTTTACGCTGTCATACATGAGCGCAACGAAATCCGTCAGTTTGTCCGCCCGCCAGCGGATCCAGGCCGCATCCGACACCGATGTCGGAGGGTAGGTCCCTTTTTCACTGAAATAAAGGGCCCTGGTAAAATCGTCATAGCCACAGTCCAGCTGGGGATAGCGAACCCGGTCGAACTCGATTCCGTCGATATCGTAGGAGGCAACGACCTCCCGGGTCAGATCGATCAGAAATCTCTGCACCTCCGGGAGGACATGGATGCATGAAGGTCCCGCCTGGCCATAGGCGGCGACCGATCCGTTCTGCGTTCTTGCCAGCCATTCGGGACGGACCCGGTAGATCGGGCTGCCTGTGGTGATGCCTGCGTTGAAACCCGCTTCGAACCATGCATCGACCTTGAGTCCGACCCGGTGTGCTTCCGCGATCATTTCCGCCAGCACATCGCGTTCGGGCGCAAGCGTGGTCAGGATGCCCGGATCCGTGTAAAGTCCCGTATAGGCATGGAAGACCTTCGAACGGAAATAGGGATATCCGTAACGCCAGACATCCACATAGACGATATTGAAATTTGCGTCCGCAAGTGCTTCCATGGCCTCGGCGATGAGGTCCCGGGAAGGTACGTTGGTTCCCGCCCAGGCAAACCATGCCCCGCGCAGCTCCTCTTCACCTGTCAGGAAGGAGAAAAGCAAGAGGACACTCAGTATGATGGACGCGGCGATCTTTTTCATTTATTTAAGCAATACCATTTTACGGGTTTGTACGACCGCACCTTCGCGAAGCAGACGGTAGAAATAGACGCCGCTGGCAAGGCCGGCGCCCTGCAGGGTTACTTCATAACTGCCCGCGTCATGGTAGCTGCGAACCAGCGAACGTATTTTTCTGCCGGCGACATCATAGATCGCGATCTCGGCATTTCCGGGCTCGGAGAGGTGATAACGAAGACGGGTGAGCGGATTGAAGGGGTTCGGATAATTGGCCTCCAGGAAGGTGTTTTCCGGGATCAGGACGGCCGTTCCGACTCCCCTGCCGTCGTTGACCCGGACCACGCGCCGCGGCAGCTGGCCGATGCCCAGACTGTCCAGGGAATAATACCGGTCAAAGGCCGTACCGCTGTTGCTGACCGGAAAAACGGCGAGGATATCGCCGGAAGCGCCTTGTTCAACCAGATACAGGATGAATCTGACCGCTTCAAGGTTCGTTCCGATGCCTGCTGTGGTTTTGGCGACGGCGATCTCGGTGATGAGGCTGTCGTTCCGGTCGCCGACCACGGCCATGGCACCGTAGTTGATGTCAAATCCGCTGATCTCGGAGGATGTCCAGGAACTGCCGTTAAATTTGTAGACCTGCCCTCCCGTCCATTTCGCCGAAGGATCTCCTTCAAGGTTGATCAGCGGATAGGTGTCCGAATCCAGCCGGACAACCACATCCGCAGGGAAAGGCAGGGCCGTTACCCCGCCGTCGCCCGTGGGAGGCGCCGGGGACCCGTTCCCGCTTCCGGGGTCGGTATCAAAGGCGAGATACAGCTGATGGGACTGATAGGGCGCATACAGGCTGTTCCCGCTGAGCGCGAGGTACATCAGCTGCTCCGACCAGGTCGCATACAGCCTGTTCTCCCCCGACTGCTCCATAAAATCGTAATGGGTGTACTCTTCATTTTTTCCGTCGATCTGAATGCTGAAGAAACCGTGATCGCGCGGTGTTGAAACCTGGATCAGAGGATCCAGCCCGACCGCGGTCACGCTGTTGACACCCATGACCACATACATGCGGTGCCGTGTGGTATCATAGTCGATCACGGCGGAGCCGTTGATATTGTTGTTCAGGGTGGTGCCGTTATAGGCGAAGAGGAGGGAATCTGAATTTCCTCCCAGATACCCAAAGGTATAGCTGTCCCCCAGAGCGTCAGAAAATACCTCGTACCGTGCAGAACGGAGGCTGTTGCTGGTGAAGGGATTGACGACCGTCAGGATGTTCATGTTCCCCACGTTCCAGTGATGCAGGGTGCTGGCCCCGCTGGCGATCAGGGAGTCCGGAACGACCGCAATGACGTTCCCTTCCGGATCGATCAGGTGAGCCGGCCAGGTCGAGGCATCCGTTCCGTTGATCCAGATATCGCCGCCCGGGGATACGGGAGAAATGCCATGACGGGCGGCGCCGCTTCCCGGCAGGGGGATCAGACCCTTTACGGCAAAGGTGTCGGCGCTTGCCGTAAATTCAACGATCTTGTCATTTCCCATGCCGGAGGCATATAAATGTACGTTCTCGCCGGACCCGATGGCCGCAAAGCTGTCGCCGCAGCGCGCGCCGTTCAAACTGCCCCTGAAGACCACGGACGGTTCGGAAGCGGAATTCTCATACCGGTATATTTTGAACTTGTCCGTTGCGATAATGGCAGGCACGCTCAGGTTGCCCAGGTAAATGGCGCCGTCATCGTCAACGCAAACCATGTTCAAAGGATAGATGCCGCCGGCATACCCGCCCTCGGGCCGCGCTAGCGTATCCCGGGTGACACCCGTTTCGGGGTCCAGCACCAGGACAAAGGCGTCCCCGCCCAGACGGCTGGCGACATACACTTCATCGCTGACGGGATTATAGGCAATGCTCCGTGTTACGTCGTTTCCGGCGTCGATCAGGTCGTAACGGCTCCAGACCCGTTCGTATGCCTGCAGTGACGCACACCCAAGCAATGCCAGTACGGTTATGAAAAAGATCCTTTTCATCATATGCTCCTTATTTCTTCTCATCTTTATTATTGTTTCACCTTAATCACTAAAAGTACAGGTTCATTCGGGCAAAGAGGGAGAGACTCTGAAAGCCGTTCACCGCTTCGAGTTCCACATGCTCCTGCAGGGTCGGCCACAGGGAACCGATCACGAGGCGGTAACGCAGGCCGGCATCCAGCGACAGCATATCGCTGAACATCATTTCCATCCCCAAAGCGGCGCGAAAGCCCATATTCCACTCGCTCAGCACCTTTTCCGGAATGGCCGGGATCGCCAGTTCCGCATTTTCGGATATGGCTCCCCGTATCCCTCGCCAGTAATGGGGACCTCCCGCGATGCTTACCCAAGGCTGGAATACGCGGTCCTGCAACAAGCGGTATTTGCCCCGGGCAAGGATCCCGACATACCGAAGGGAAAGAGGGATCTCTTCAAGAAGCGTTCCCGAATTGTCCGTAACCGGATGCCGGGACGAAAAAGCCGAATAATCGATCACTCCTTCCACAAACCAGGGTGAATCCTGCTGCTGCCCTATCCCGAATTCGATTTGGGATCCCGCCGTAAACCACTCATCCAGGTCTCCGAGGGCGAAGTTCAGGCTTCCCCCGGCATGCGCCGCCCATTGGCCGGCATATTGTGCCTGCAAAGGGGTCAGCAGCGAAAGGAGAAGACACAGTGCGGTCGCAGCGTGAAGAAGGGTCCGGGCATCGTTATGATTACGTTTCATCTTCATATCTAATAGTTAAAGGTTAGTCCCAGCCAGACCAGGCTTTTGGTGCGGACCGGGAAGGTTTCACGAACGCTGCCGCCGGCGATATTCAGATAGAAAAGGCCCTGATATGCCAGGTCAAGATCGATGCCGTTTCCGATCGCGTAGCGGAATCCCAGCGTCGGCGTCAGATAGAATTTCAGTCCGTTCTTGTCGGGGGCGAAATGGGTGATCGTCGCGTGGTAATCATAGGTCAGCCTGTAGACGGAACTCAGAGTATCCAGGCGGTAAGTGAGCGGATCGGAATCATGTAAATCCATCATTATCAGATAATTCTCAAGATCGTCCCCCGTAAGGAGATCCCCGGCAACATCCCCGCTGTCCCATTCCCAGGTAAAGACCTTCGTCCAGTCCTCGACCACTTTCAAGCGCCGCTGATAGATGCTGACGCCGCCGCCGATATTCCCAAAAATGCTCCAGGATCCGTTTATCGGAAACTTGATATCCGCAGAGAGGGTCAGCCGGAGTTCATTCATCCACTGCCGGGGTTTGAACACCCCGTGGTAACTTGAATCCGGCCGCCAGTATTCCAGTACCCTCGAAATGGAATCCACTTCCTGCGCCGACGCGCCGGTCAGGAGCCAGTCGATGTAACGTTCATCCCAGTAGGGCCAGTCCCACTCCAGGATGACCGTATCTTCCTGCAGCACCATGTGATCGAAAGAAACGTGAAAGGCGATGTTTGTCTTGTCCGTGAGGGGGTAAGCCAGTTTTCCCTCAACGGCGCCTCCCCTGCCCTCGGCGGCCCGGTACGGGGCGTTCTGCGCCTGAGCTCCAAGACTCAGGGACAATTTCACGGGCGGTACCGCAAGCGCGATCGTGACGCTAAGAAGGACCAGACATGTCATTTTAAGGTATTTCATGGTGCTACAATTCCATATTCAGCGTATAGCGCAGGGTCGTGTTCATGTATTGGTGATGCATGAACGACATATCCAGATCAAACGACCGGGCTTTGAAGACAAAGTGTATGCCCAGTCCGGCAGTGAGGTTTTCGTATTCATAACCAAATTTATATCCGCCGCGCAGGATCAGAAGATTGGCAATGCGCGATTCAAAGCCGATGTTGATGTGTTCGCTCATATCGTTGGGATGGACCGCTTCGATATTCAGGCTGAGGTAGGTCGGATCTTCAAGGGATCCGTAAGGTTCGAAGGATATCCCCAGCGTCATCTGCTGCGGCATCTTGAATTTTTCGTTCACGTACTGCGTTTCCAGGCCGAAATTCTTCAGGAAGGCGCCGATACGCAAGGAGGAAAAGGTCGTCTGATAGAAAAAGCCCATATCCACCAGCACGTTTTGCGCATGATATTCGGCGATGAATTCACGAACGTATTTTAGGTTAGCGCCGACGGTGAACTTGTCGGTCATCTGCCGGGCGTAGGAAAGTCCCAGAGCGTAGGCGCCGGCTTCAAAGGTTCCGAGGGTCATGTAAATATTGTTCTCATCTCCGCTAAAGCTGTTCACCTCTTCGGGGGCGAAGAAACGCGTACGTTCCATCTCGCCGAAATCGAAAAGGTTCATGAACACCCCCAGGGATCCCAGGGTCGGGATCTTTCTGACATAGGACGCCGCATGATGCCCCGTTCCCAAATACCATTGACCGTAGGTTGCCGAAAAGGCATTGTTCATTCGCGTGTGAGCGATCAGTGCGGGATTGATGAACATGCCGTCCGCCTGTCCGTTCGGGGACGAGATGCCCGTCTCCCCCATCGCCGAATAGCGGGCGCTGACCGGCAGGTTCAGGAAAACAAAGCCGGTGGTGCCGGTCTTCTGGAATTCTTCGGCAAAAAGCGAAACCGCGCAGAGCAATAAAAGGATTGCCCCGCGTGTTGTTTTGATGTGCGATTTCGTTCTTTGCATGCTGTCCCTAATTTACGATGGCGAACTTACCCCGCACCTGCTGACCGTCGGGGGTTTCGATGTGATAAAAATACAGGCCGCTCTTTATGTACTGGCCATAATCGCTGATCTGGTTCCATGAGATGCTTCCGGAGGCCGGATCGTGATGTTCCAGGGTCTTCACGGGATCGCCACGAAGGGTAAAGATGCGGATGGTGCAGGTTTCCGGCAGGTTCACGAACAGGATCTTCTTGGTATCGCCTGCGAAGGAAAGTCCGGAACTCAGGTAAAAGGGATTCGGCACCACCGCCACGCGGGAGAGACCAACGGCGGAGGATACGGGCCGCTGGGTGGTAAAGAAGGGCTGCGGGGTACGGTTTGCGTACAGAGAGCTTTCCAGCGGCGGAACCGTGACGGAAGGATCCCTGATCCAGGCGGCATGACCTTCATCGTAGCTGGTAACGGCATAATAGTACCCGTAGCCCATGGCAACGAAGAAATCGTTGACCTCGTATCGCTGCTTCAAGGCATTCCAGTAACGCGGGTCTTTGAGCGGAAAGTCCGCGATCAGCTTCCAGGGACCCATCGGATAGGTGCCGCTCCGGTAGATGCGGTAACCCGCAATATCCACAAGGCCGTGCTGGGGATCTGGAATGCTTTCGACGGAGTCGCTGAACGCGATCCGGTTCCCGACCTTTCCGCTGGAATCGATGGCCGTGACCGTAAAGTCGGGTCCGGGCGGCGGGACCGGTACGGAAAGGCCGTGTTCATAATTGAATGTAACCCTTTCCCCCAGATACTGCATCGCCGAGTCCGCCAGCGCCCGGATGCTGTCCTTTTCTTCAAGCGGCAGGGTTCGGCTGGCTGTGAAATCCGCTCCGCCGACAAATTCGGCAAAGACGATGACCACCGAGTCGACGCCGCGGCCGAAAAGGTCGTAGGGACCGAAAGAGAAGTTCGCATACAGCCGTCCGTTCCCCATTCTTGCATCGTTGCTGTCGGTAAAGGCCTCATTCAGCAAGAGCGGGTTCGCCATTGCATGGTATTTGTTCTCGAGGCCGGACACGCCCGCAAACGGACCTTCATAATCTGAAGATGAGGGTCC
>JAFGVT010000047.1 GCA_016937825.1 Fidelibacterota bacterium
CCATGATCCACAGCAAACTGCTGGCGTATCTTGAAAACTACGGTGTGGTCCCCTTCGTATCGGTGGGGGAGGAATTCGATCCCGAAAAGCACAACGCCATGCTGACGCGCTCGCTCGAAGGTACCGCCAATCATACGGTCATTGAAGAATTCGAAAAAGGATACATGATCGGGAACAAAGTGCTTCGGCACGCCAAGGTCATTGTGAACATGACAGAGTAAAAATATGGCAAAAGATTATTATGATATACTGGGTGTTGCGAAGACCGCTTCCGCCGACGAGCTGAAAAAAGCCTACCGGAAGCTGGCGGTCAAATATCACCCCGACAAAAACCCCGACAACAAGGAAGCCGAAGAACGCTTCAAGGAAGCGGCGGAAGCGTATTCCGTGCTTTCCGATCCCGACAAGCGGCAGCGCTACGACCAGTTCGGCGCGGACGGCCTCAAACAGAACGGCTTCGGCGGCGGCTTCAGCGGCCAGGGAATGTCCATGGATGACATTTTCTCGCAGTTCGGCAGTATTTTCGGAGACGCCTTCGGCGGCGGCGGTTTCGGCAGCTTCTTCGGCGGCGGTTCGCAGCGCCGGGCTTCCAACCGCGGCGCGGACCTGCGCGTGAACCTTCGCCTCAGCCTGGAAGAGATCTACAGCGGCGCAAAAAAGCAGATCAAGATCAAGCGCTATGAATCCTGTCCCGACTGCCACGGCACCGGCGGCAGCGGCAAGCAGACCTGTCCGGTCTGCCACGGCACCGGCGAAGTGCGCGAACGCGTGAATTCTTTCTTCGGGCAGATGATCAGCAGCAAGCCCTGCTATCAGTGCCACGGCCAGGGGGTGGTGATCAGTCAGCCCTGTCCCACGTGTCACAGCGAAGGCAGGGTAAAGCGCGACGCCAGTGTAACGATCGATATTCCCGCCGGCGTTCAGGACGGTAATTACATGACCCTTCACGGCGAAGGGAATATCGGCGCCCGCAGCGGCGAGACCGGGGATCTGATCGTTATTTTCAAAGAGACCAGCCATCCCGTTTATACACGCTCGGGCCATGACGTGATCATTGCCTGCGTCATCACCTGGCCCCAGGCGGTCCTGGGCGCGGAACTGGAAGTGCCCACGCTGAGCGGGAAGGTCAGCTTTAAGATCAACCCCGGGACCGAACACGGAAAGATCTACCGCCTGCGGGGAAAAGGCCTGCCGGTGCTGCACGGACACCGCTTCGGCGACCAGCTGATCCAGATCAAGATCGACACGCCGGGGCAGCCCGATAGAGAGGAAAAAAACCTGATAAAAGAATTATATCAATTGTATTCAAAGAAAAAAAACCTTAAAATTGAGAAGTTTACACCCTGAAAATGGGGGCAATTATGTTCACTAAAAAAGAAAAGAACATCATTCTGATCGTTGCGGCCGTTCTGCTGCTCGGCGCCATCGGACTCCTTGTCCGGATCGTGCTGAAGAAACAGCGGCCCGTCCGCTCGCGGGATGTGAGCATGGAAGAATCCTTTTTGCGGGAAGACGAACAATGTTCCGAAGGCAAACTGCCTTCCGAACCCGTGAATATCAACACGGCCGGATTGATGGAACTTGAGGCCTTGCCGTATCTGGGGATCGAAAAGGCGAAAGACATCCTGGAATACCGCGACAAGAACGGACCTTTTTTGAATCTGGACGATCTGACAAAGATCAGCGGTATCGGGAAGAAGACCCTGGATAAGTTAAAACCGTTAATTACCTTATAGTGTATCGGGAGGTATTGTGCAAGAAGAGCAATATTACAATGAAAAATGGTCATTTGTAATTAAATGGATAGCCGTCATACTCTTTGTTGTTCTCTTACTGGTGATTTTTGTGCCGAGTAACATCTGGAAGGACGAAAACAGCATGCGCCAGCGCTCGCAATGGAAAATGGAACAGTTGTGGGATGCGCAGCGGATGTATAAAAAACTGACCGGATACTACGACTCGGACATGAAAGGCGTTCTGTGGTTCGTTTCCGCCGTCAGGGATTCGATCCTTGCGGACAGCGACTATACCGGTATCCAGAAGATCGTCTACAAGGGAAAAGAGGTGAAGATCACCGTTCCCGCATTCTGGAGCACGGAATACGACACCGTATTCTCCAAACCCTACGCCGCCCGGGACACGAGCCTTGCCGAGGTCTATACCGCCCTTGAACTGAACCTTGAGACCGGCGAATGGGACACCGTATTCCTGGCCGAGAACAAGGACCGCTACAAATATGCCGACAGCCTGTGGGAAGGCGTTATTCTTGACACCGCGGTCGACACCATCATTGAAAAGGTCACCAAGTTCAAGCATTTCAACCTGGTGGACTCCCTGCTGGTCTGTCCTTTAACCGAGAAGGAATACCAGGTCAGCGTCAAGGGAAAAGAGATGGACACCGTTATCATCCACAGTCCGATCAGAGGCGGCTATAAGGAACGCAAATATTTCTTCTTTACTTTCAGAGATACCGGCCATGGTTTTATAATGAACGGGGAAGCTTCCTGGGAATAACCACATATGTTAACTCTCGCGCTACATCACGATGAGTCTGTTTTTGTATATTTGAGCGAGACGCAAAAGGGGAAGAGAAACATCGAGCAATTGGGATTGTTTTCGCCGGGTTTTTCTTTTAACAGGTCTTTTTTATACGAAAAAAGCTCACAGGATCTCCTGAACGGCATGCTGAAGGATATCCTCGACCGCTTGTCGTTAAAAAACGAAGACATCTATTTCTCCTTTCCGGCGGAACTGACCTATATTTCCCTTTACGACAAGGTTCCGAAGCAGATGGTCCAGGCGCTGGTTGACAAGGATGTCTGGCTGACGGAGCTGAAATTCGGGCGCGATCTGATCGAGGAAAGCGATTGTCAGGTAAAGGTTGTCTACAAAGAGGACGGAAGCACCTTTCTCACGTCCGTGTACTATCCCAAGATCATTTACAGCCTGATTTCGTCGGCCTGTCAGGAAAACAAGTGCAACCTGGTGGGTCTGGGGGTCAATATTTTCAATGCCACCGAGATCGCCAAACAGTCCTTTACCGGGACAAGCTACGTGGTCGTCGGTTTCGGGAACAACGAATTTGAAATGGCAAATGTGGTGCAGGATACGGTGATCGGCTATGCGCGCTTTACTTCCGTCAATGAGCACGTTCTGTTCTACGCCCGCAGCGGCGAGATCTCCGGAAGGCTCTGCGAGGCGATCGTGAACCGTGATGCGGAGACCCTTCAGGAACATCAGATCTTCCTGACCGGGAACAGCGTCAATCTCCGGAACATGAACGAACTTGAGAAAGTGCACCTGAAAACCCGCATTCTGAACCCGATGACCGTGAACGCCGGCTATTTAAAACCCTCCGTAGCATATGACAAGCAGTACGATACTGTTTTTTCCTATGCTCTGGGTGCATTGATATAAGGAGAAAGGAATGAAGATCAATTTACTGCGTGAAGATCAAATGACAAAAGTCCCTCATCAGGACAAAGAAAAAGAGATTCTTCGTTTTGATGACACATTCTCAGGCGGGAATGACGACTTTTATTTTCAGCAGCCTGCTCC
>JAFGVT010000048.1 GCA_016937825.1 Fidelibacterota bacterium
GCGCGTCGATCACCCCGAAATTCGCGGCGATCCCCCACTCCCCGGCCGATCCGCGCAGCAGGGTTTCAAACTCATCGACGCTGCTGCAGGTTTCCAGGGCAAGGCGCATCAGCAGGCCTTCCTGGTCCGCTTTCAGCGATGCGGGAAGCGCCGGCCCGATATTATAGGATGCCGTATTCATGACAGCGAAGCCGGTCTCGTTCACGCCCATCCAGATCTCTTTGTTTGCCGGGTCCTTCACGTTCGCTACGCCCACAAAATCGTAGCCCGTTTCACTGACATAGACCAGTTTGTTCTCGAGCGAGCCGGTATCCCGGTGCTTCCACAGAAGCGGCCGGCCGTCGGGGGTGGCTTTCCCGCTGATGACTGCGGAGGTACATGCGAACAGTACCGACAGCATGCCGACCGCGACCGTTATGAGCTTTTTCATCCGAATACCTTTCGTTTGATCTCAATGGCGTTGACCGGACAAATTTCGTGACAGCAGAAACAGCGTATGCACTTCCGGTCGTCAATGCATATTTTCCCGTCTTTCACGGACAGCGCTTCCGACTTGCACATCTGCACGCATTTTTGGCAGAGGATGCACCGCGAGTGATCAAAGAACGGACGTCTGTCAAAGCGGCGCCGGATCTGCTGCAGGCGGACGCCCATCACGACCAGGTTATAGTGATGTTCAATGGGTATCCGTTTGAAGTTTTTCACCCGAAGATCCTTCAGGTCGCCCCCTTCCAGAACGATATCGGCGATATTGTTCAGACCGATGCCCCTTTCGAGGGCATTGGCGAACATGGGGATCTTCAGCGGATCGTAACCGACGATCCGGGCGGCGGTCATATCCAGGGCGATCAAATTGCAGGATCCGAGCAGGAGTCCGATATGTTTCGGCTTGCCGTTCTGCGGTCCCGCCCCCTCCATTCCGATGATCGCGTCCATGAAGGCAAAGGCAGGCTTGACCGTATAGAGCAGATCGATCACCATGGCGGAAAAATCGTGGCGGTTGGGATATTTTACGTGCAGCATGGCCTTCGAGAAACCGGGGATCAGACCGAAAAGATTTTTGGTCGCTCCCGTAAAATAGGCCAGTTCGTGGGTTTTGCATTTCGGCAGGGATACGATAAGGTCTGCCTCATCGATGATCCGGGCCAGCTTGAACCCGTTCCGGGTCAGGGGATCTTTGGTAAAATCCACCCACTCGATGCCGAGCTCCTCACAGACCTGCCGGATCCCGCAGACCCTTCCGGTGAAAGCGGCACTGTGAATTCCGGGGGAATCCCCCGCCAGGACCACAGCGCCCTGCTCCTGAAAAAAGCGGGCGCAGGCCCGGAACACTTCGGGATGGGTGGTCACGGCGCGTTCGGGCTTCAGATCCGCCAGGATATTGGGTTTCAGCAGAACGCGTTTTCCTCGGGGATCGGGGCCGCCCGCGGCGGCATAGATCTCCGAAACGGCCTGAAATATCCGTTCGGGGTCGTAGGTAGCGACCTTCCGCACGGAAACAAGGGCATTGTTCTCAGACAGGTTCATCGGTCGCCGGTCACTTCAGGTTTTCGGGGTTCAGGCAGGTCAGGTCTTCGGGGAGGAACAGTCCGTCCTTGCGGATCAGAACGCCGTCGAACCAGATCTCGCCGCCGCCGCACTCGGGCGTCTGGCGCAGGACCAGGTCCCAGTGGATCGCGGAACGGTTGCCGTTGAAGGCGTTGTCGTAGGCGTTCCCGGGGGTAAAGTGCAGGGACCCCGCGATCTTTTCATCAAACAGGATATCTTTCATCGGGCGGTTGATATAGGGGTTCATACCCATGGCGAATTCGCCCACGTAACGCGCCCCTTCGTCGGTATCGAAGATCTCGTTAAGCCGGGCCTTGTCGTCGCCGTCCGCCTCTACGATCTTTCCGTCCCGGAAGGTCAGGGTGATGCGTTCAAACACCGTTCCCTGATACAGGGTGGGCGTATTGTACTCGATCACCCCGTTCACGCTGTCCCTGACGGGCGCGGTAAAGACTTCCCCGTCCGGGATATTCCTCAGTCCGCAGGATTGCAGCACCGGGATACCTTTGACGGAAAAGTGCAGATCGGTCGCTCCGGGACCTTTGATATGCACCTTGTCGGTCTTGCCGAGCCGTTCCATGAGCGCTTTCTGTGCTTTCCCCATTTTCGGATAGTCGAGCGTGCAGACGTCAAAATAAAAATTTTCGAAGGCTTCGGTGCTCATGCCCGCCTGCTGGGCCATTGAGGGGCTCGGCCAGCGGAGCACGACCCATTTGGTCTTCGGCACCCGAATATTCGAATGGACCTTCTGGCTCCACAGGGTCTGGTAGCGCTTCATGTCCTCGGCGGACACGTCGGACATTTCGGTGATGTTCTGCGTTCCCCTGACCCCGATATAGGCCTGCATATGCTCCATCCGGAAGGCCTCGTAATCGCCCGAAAAGGCGATCTGCTCATCGCTGCCCCCGTGGTAGAGCTCCCGCAGTACGGTATTGGACTTGATCGAGACAAAGGGATTGCCCCCGCGCGCCCGGACCGAACGGACCAGAAGCTTAACAAAGACATCGGGGACGTCAAAGGCCTCGATGAGGACGTTCTCCCCTTTTTGAACATTGGTTGAATAATTGACCAGCAGATCGGCCAGTTTTTTTTCACGTGGATCGTACATGGGTCGTTTCTCCTATCAGGCTATCGATTTCGTTTTCATTATATACTTTTTTTCCCGTCTTTTCAAACAAATTCACCGTGACCCCCTTTCCCGGCCTCAAAACACCGCTGAAGGTGCCGTCATACACGCTGCGGTTCCCGCAGGAGGGCGAATGGGCCTTCAGGCATGCCAGGGAAGCCCCCGCCGTCTCCGCGGCCTTCAGGGCGAGCTCAGCGCCTTTGCGGAATTCCCGGCTCACATCCGCGCCCTGCCGGTTGAGGATGCGGCCGTCCCCCTGGATTTCGGAGGGGATGCGCGGCGTCGGGAGTCCGCCCAGTACTTCCGGACAGACCGGGATCAGGAGAAAATGGTCTTCAAGCCGGCGCAGGGTCTCCTCCGGAAGGCAATTGTCCTTTCCGTCGTAACGGCAGGGAACGCCCGTCAGGCAGGACGAGATCACGAGCGGGACAAGATCATGCCGGTTCATGGTGTAACCGGACCGAAGGGTTTGACCAGCAGACAGACGGAGCGCGGCGTCAGCACGATCCGCGGATCCGGGTGTGAGCGTATCGGATCGCAGGCGGCTTTTTCCAGGGTCGCATGCACTTGCCATTCCCCTTCGCCGAGATCAAAGGCCGCATCGTTTTCCGCGGAGGTATTGACAAGGACCATGCAGCGGCGCTTTTCCGAACGGACGGTGTAGCCCAGCCCGAATTCGCAGTTTTCGGCATAGATCGCCGCGATCCGGTCCGGATCGGCGGAACGCAGTTCCGGAAAGGCTTTCCGCAGGGCGATCAGCTGCCGGTAATAGTCAAAAAGCCCGCGATTGATATCACGGTCGCGGAAATCCATATAATTGGTTTCGTTATCCTTTGCGTAGGAATCGAAATCCAGCTCGCCCGCATGCGGATCCCGGACGCCTTTCACGGGAACGATGACCTTTGAGCGGGCATATTCCTGGCCGGCGTGCATCATGAGCATGCCCTGGGAACAGAAAAGCATGAATGCGGCGATCCGGTGCAGGGTCAGTTCTTCAGCGCTGAGACGAATGTGCGCGTCGCGGTCCGGGAGCACCGTTTTGTCCTTTTCCCGCAGAGCGATTCGGATAAAATCCCCCAGCGTGTAGCCATCGTGGGAGGCAATGTAGTTGACAGAATATTTTGACGAGGGGACCAATCCGCCGTTCTTGCGCAGGGAGCCGGTCAGCAGGCGGACAAAATTATCCCGGTGCAGGTCTTTTTCCCATTTCCCGAACAGGAAGCCCTGACGGTCAGCGGGATTCTCGCCTTTGATGCCGTTGCGGTAGGTGTCGTTCCATACGCCGAATCCCATGTCGCTCATGTGTTCCGGAAAATACCGGCGGCCCCAGGGTTCACCGGCAAGGACCACGTCCGGGTTGACCGCGACGGCCGCCTGTCTGATCGCCAGGAGGACCGGATCGTCCAGGACCCCCGCCATGTCCAGGCGGAACCCGTCGATATGGAATTCCTTCATCCAGTGAACGACGCTGTCCACAATCAGCTGCGACATGACCGGCGATTCGTTCCGGGTATCGTTGCCGCAGCCGCTCATGTTCTCGTAAAGACGCAGATACTGGTCTTCGGCCAGCAGGCGCAGCGGATTGATATTGTACTGGCTGATATGATTGTACACGACATCCATGATCACCGAGATCTTCGCCTTATGCAGGGCTTTGACCAGGGATCTCAGTTCGTCGATCTCGGCGCCCCGGGGATCCGACCAGGTCCCGAACTCCTTTGTTCCCGCCCGCGAATAAAAATTCGCCGGCGCAAAAAAGAACGAGGTCATGTAGCCCCAGTGGTTGTAGGCATAGGGATTCCAGCCGTTTTTCGGGGGTTCATAGTTCGCAAAATGCATCAGGGGCAGGAATTCCACGGCATTGACGCCAAGTTCCAGCAGATAATCGATCTTTTCTTCAACCCCGGCATAGCTGCCGCCACGCTTCGCTCCGCTTTCCGGGTGGGCGGTCAGGTCGCGGACATGGCATTCGTAAATGATCAGGTCGCGGGGGTCCGCCGTTTTCACGAAAACATCCCCTTCCCAGTCACAGACATCTTTCGGGATATAGGCTTTGGCGTTCTGAAGATGGTCGTTGAAGGTCGACACGGAACGCGCATAGGGGTCGGCGACATAGTCTTTCCCGTCATCCAGGCGGAAGGCGTAATAGCGGCCGGTAAAATCCTGAATATCGGAATATTCCCAGTATCCGCCCCCGATCGCGCGCATGGGAAACGCGGCCTCGGGTTCCCCGTCCTCGCAGTGGGCAAAAAATGCCAGACGCACCTGTTTTGCGTAAGGGGCATACAGAATAAAATATGTACGTCCGTCAATACGGTGACATCCTGTGGGATGTTTCATGCGAAAATCAGTCTCCGATATACTTACATAATGTTAAAATAAAATGCGTCATGTCGTGCTGCACGTGCTGGGCGGTCTCGAA
>JAFGVT010000049.1 GCA_016937825.1 Fidelibacterota bacterium
AACTATTCCTATTTTCCGGTCCTGATCGACGGGTCGTACGGACCGTCCCGCGACGCGGTCTACGATTTGCTGAAACGGCATGATATCCTGTCACGGAAATATTTTTATCCCCTGATCACGCATTTCCCCATGTATGCCGGACTTCCTTCTGCCGCAGCGGAAAAGCTTCCCTGCGCCGAGCGCATTGCCGCTCAGGTGCTGTGCCTGCCCATCTACCCCGACTTGTCCCGGGCCAATGTCGAAAAGATCTGTCTGCTTATACGCGACGGGGAGAAATAGTGGGTCAGTCCGAGATGAAAAGCAGGGCGGTCAAAGGGGTCAGCTGGACCCTGGTCGAACGTTTCGGCATCCAGTCGATCAAGTTCGTCGTCGGGATCATCCTGGCGCGTCTTCTGTCGCCGGAAGAATTTGGCATTATCGGCATTATCACGGTGTTCTTCCTGGTCGCGGAAGTCTTTATCGACAGCGGGTTCGGCCAGGCGTACATTCAGAAAAAGGAGGTGAGCGAGCAGGATGCGAACACGGTATTCTATACCAATCTGCTCATCAGTCTCGCCCTCTATGGCCTTATCTGGTTCGCGGCCCCGCTGATCGCGGGTTTTTACGAAAAAGAGATCCTGCTGAAACTGACCCGCGTCATGGGACTGGTGATCGTCGTGAACGCCTTCAGCATCATCCAGGTCTCCCAGCTGACGCGTGCCGTCAATTTTAAGCGCAAATCCAAGATATCCCTCATTGCGATCACGGTGTCCGGCCTGCTTGGCATCGGCGCCGCCTGGCGGGGCATGGGCGTGTGGAGCCTCGTCGTTCTGAATCTTTCGGAACGTGTGCTGATCACGGCGGGACTCTGGATCACGAGCAAATGGATCCCTTCGCTGACCTTTTCGCGGGAATCCTTCAAGGCGATGTTCCGTTTCGGGTCCTGGATCCTGTTCGGGGCGATCGTGGAAAAGATCTTTGACAACATTTACGTGCTGGTCATCGGAAAATTCTTTCCCTTTGCGCAGCTCGGGTTCTACACCCAGGCAAAGAAAATGCAGCGCCTTTCCTCCCAGCAGATCACGGCGTCGGTCGGCATCGTGACCTTTCCCGTTTTCTCGCAGGTCCGGAACGACATCCCGAGACTTCAGAATATCGTCAAGAAATTCCTGCAGCAGACCCTGCTCTTCATGTCCCTGATCATGACCTTGCTCTTCGTTGTCGCCAAACCCTTCGTCCTCATCTTTCTGACCGAAAAGTGGGCGCCGATGATCCCTTACCTTCAGATATTGTGCCTTGCCGGCGTTATCTATCCGATCAATGTCGTCAACGTCAAGGTGCTTCTGGCACTGGGCAAGAGCCGGCTGAATTTCAACCTGTCCCTCATTAAGAATTCGTTAAGGATCCTCAATATCATCCTGACCTACCGCTACGGTATCAGCGCTATCCTGATGGGAGAGGTCGCGGTTGCCGGCATTTCAGTCCTTATCAACGCGTATTATACGGGAAAATACATACAGTACGGTTTTTTCAGGCAGATGAAAGATATCATCCTGATCTTTATTGTGATGCTGGCCGCGGGTGCGGCGGGCGTCCTCAGCACCCTGGGCATCGTGTCCTTGTGGCTCTTTCTGGCAGTCGGACTGGCTGTGACCTCCGCCGCGTTCCTGGCGATGCACTATCTTTTCAACCGGAACATGCTGCTTGAGACCCTCAGTTTGAAGAACGATCTGTTCGGATCGTCAAAAAAACCTTAGCGCGAAGCCGCTTCGGATGGAAGCGTTAAAAAGACCGGAGGTACCAACATGAAGAAAGCACTGATCACGGGGATCACGGGCCAGGACGGCTCCTATCTTGCGGAATTGCTGCTTGAGAAGGGCTATGAGGTCCACGGCATTATCCGCAGATCCTCCTCGTTCAATACCTCGCGGATCGAACATCTTTACCTGGACGACTATGTCAAGGACATGTCGCAGCGGCCCCGGATCAAGCTCCATTACGGCGATCTGACGGATTCAAGCAATCTCAACCGGATCCTGGAAAAAGTGCATCCGGACGAGATCTACAATCTGGCCGCCCAGTCACATGTCAAGGTTTCCTTTGAAGTCCCCGAATACACCGCCGAAGTCGACGGGATCGGGGTGCTGAGATTCCTGGATGCGATCAAGGAAACGGGGATCGCCACGAAATTCTATCAGGCGTCCACCAGCGAACTCTTCGGCAAGGTGCAGGAAGTGCCCCAGACGGAGACGACGCCCTTCTATCCCCGCAGTCCCTACGGCGCGGCAAAACTCTATTCTTACTGGATCGTCAGGAACTACCGGGAGGCCTACGGGCTTTTTGCCTGCAACGGGATCCTCTTTAATCATGAATCCCCCCGCCGCGGAGAGACCTTTGTGACACGCAAGATCACCCTGGCGGCGGCGCGGATAAAGTACGGCCTGCAGGAACGCCTCTACCTGGGGAATCTGGATGCGAAACGGGACTGGGGCTACGCGCCGGAATTCGTGGAGGCCATGTGGCGGATGATGCAGCAGGAGGTCCCGGATGATTTTGTCATTGCGACCCGTGAAACCCACACGGTCCGGGAATTCGCGGAACGTGCCTTCCGGCACGCGGGCATCGCGATCCGCTGGGAGGGGGAGGGGGAAAATGAAAAAGGCTACGATGCCGCGAACGGCCGCTGCCGCGTGGAGATCGATCCGAAATACTACCGGCCGACCGAGGTCGATCTGCTGATCGGGGACTATTCCAAAGCAAAGGCCGTCCTGGGCTGGGAACCGAAGATACGCTTTGACGAACTGGTGAAGCTCATGGCCGAATCGGACCTGCAGACGATCGGGAAGGAAAGCGCATGCTGAAAAATGAAAAAATATATCTCGCAGGCCATGAAGGCATGGTGGGTACCGCGCTTCTGGACCTGCTGCGGGAACGGGGTTACGAAAATATCG
>JAFGVT010000050.1 GCA_016937825.1 Fidelibacterota bacterium
CTACGACCTCCTGCTCGGCGAATTCTACGACGAGACCAAGACGGTGATCATTTCCACCCATCAGGTCGCCGAGATCGAGAATATCCTCCAGGATGTGATCTTTATCGACGAGGGAAAGATCATCCTCCACGATGCGGTGGACGAACTGAAGGACAGGTGGCACATCTATGAGGTCAGGCGCGATCAGGCGAAGGCGCTGGAACCGTACCATCCCCGCACACTGACAAACGGACTTGGACATGTGCGCGCCCTGGTGGAAGGAAGCATCGATCTGCCCGGGGCGAAGATGATCCTTCCCGGACTGTCGGATATATTCGTAGCCTTAACACAAAAGAACTAGAGCAGAGGATACCATGTCTCACTTTATCACCTTAATCAAAACCGAATACCTCAAACGTAAACATTCCTACTGGATGCCGGTATGGATCATCGCGGGGATCGCTGCGATCGTGCTGATCGTCAGCGTGACGGCGGCGATCGTCCACTGGGAAGAGATCCAGATCGGATTCCTGAACATGGCCTTCGACTATGAGGATATTCAGGACGGCGTCAAGGTCGGTACCTTCGGCACCCTGGCTTTTATGGCCTTCATCTTCTTCATCTTCATGCTGATCAACGTCCAAAGCAGCCTGTCCAAAGAAAAAGAACTGGGCTGCGAGCTGTTCTACCGGTGCCAGCCGGTCAACATCTGGACATGCACGGCTTCCCGCTACCTGATGCATATCTTTGCGGGAGCGGTGCTACTTCTCGGGCTGGGCATCCTTGTCGCCCTGGTCACGTCCGTCGTATCCGCCTTTACCGTGGGCGGGTTCTATCCCGGCTCCGCCTTAATGGGTGCTCTGCTGGGCGTGATCATCTACCTTAAGCTGTGCCTGGTGTTCGGAAGCCTGTACTTCTTCTTTTCCACGGTGTTCAGGAACAACGCCTTCATCAAAGGCACCGCCGTACTGGGGATCATCGAACTGCTCTTTTATCTCATTGAGGAACTGCTGCGGAACACCGTATCCCTGCCGAACATTTTTTCCGGCCTTATCGGACTTGCGGGGAATTTCAACGTTGACAGCGGTCTGACGCTGGGGGACGTTCTTGGCGATTACCGGCTGATCATCGCGTTCCTGTTCGCGGGAGCCTGTTATGCCGGCGGAACCCTGATCTACAAATACAAAACAAGCGAAGCATAGGAAATCAACATGAAACGAAACATTCGATTTGCCTTGTTGGCCATGATCGTGACGACCGGCAGCCTGCTGGCCCTGAACGTGACGGCAAGCGGCCCGATACAGAAAGAGGACATAGCGGTCACGCCCTTTACCCGGCTGGATGTCCGGACACAGTTTGACGTGTACCTGAGTCAGGGGGAAAAGGAGGACCTGGTCCTTGAAACCTACAAAAGCCTGAAGCCCTATGTGAAAGTTGAACAGAACGGGAGTACCCTGAATATCTTCCTGGACCGGAAGATCAATAACATCCACTGGATGGGGCAGGATCGGGTGCTGCGGGTATACGTTACGGTCAAGGAGCTTGAAAAGGTATCGCTTTCCGGCGCCTGCGACCTGTTCATGGAAACGGACCTGAAGGCCGGGGAATTCCGGATCGACGCCAGCGGTGCGAGCGACCTGAACATGAAAAAGATCAGCGCCCGGAAGATCAGCATCAACACCTCGGGAGCCAGCGACATGCGGGATGCGCAACTTGATGCTGAAGACATCTATGTGAATGCCAGCGGCGCCTCCGACGGAAACGTATCGCTTACCGCGGTCACAGCCCGGATCATCGCCTCGGGCTCTTCGGACTTCGACATCACCGCCGATGTGGACAAGCTTCGCATCGATGCGCACGGATCCTCAAATTTTCATGCGCAGGGCCGTGCAGACGATCTGGTCCTGAATGTCAGCGGTTCTTCCGGCATGAAGGCGGCGGACCTGAAAACGGTCAACGCCGAAGTGGATGCCTCGGGCAGCAGCGACTGCCGCGTGCAGGTGAGCGGATTCCTGAAAGCCTCGAGTTCCGGCGCTTCGTCCATTTATTATACCGGGTCACCCAAGGAAACCTCGATCAGCGTTTCCGGCGTGGCTTCCGTAAAAAGCAAATGATCCTTTGTAGAAGATATGTAGAATTGAAAAGTTAAAGAGTGAAAAATAATAAGGAACAAAAATGAAGAAAATACTCTTTCCCCTGCTGATCGTCGTTTTCCTGTTCGGATGCAGCGTCGACACCGGCAAGATCCAGCGACTGGTCGTGACGGGTGACATCGTTTCGGAGCGCTACGAATTCGGATCGTTCACCGAGGTCATGATCGCCGGCCCGATGAGCGTTGTCCTGGACCAGACCCCGGGCAACCGGGCCGAGGTTGAAACCTACGAAAGCCTGATGGAGCTATTCCGGGCCGAGATCGTCGAAAACACCCTGGTCCTTTACATTCTGGACACGACCTCGACCTTCGAGTTTAACACCGAATCGGAACTCGGGGAGATCTCAAAGAACGCCCTGATCAGCGGAAGCAGGATCAAATGGCCGGACAACAAAAAGGTCCTGAACGTTCACCTTTTCGCTCCCGACGTGCAAAAGATCACGGTTGTCGGCGAGTGCGACATGAACACGGCGCAGCCTTTCAGAGCCCCGGAACTCGAATTTGAAGTCGCGGGGGTGCTGCACCTGAACGCCGATCTGGAGGTGGAACGCTTCGGCGTAGAGATCGCCGGGGTCGCGAACCTTGAACTGCGCGGAAGCACCGAAGATTTTACGGTGGAGTGCGCCGGGGTGGGCACGATCAACGCCTTTGAATTCATTGCGGACAACGTGACAATGGATGTCGCCGGGGTGTGCAACGGCAGCGTCTATGCCCGCACAAGCATCGATGTCGAACTTGCCGGCATGGGCACCATCACCTACAAGGGCAGTCCGGGCTCGGTGAGTTTTGAGAAGGCAGGATTCGGCAAGATAAAACAGGCCGAGAGCGACGACACCGAAATATAGTTATCAGTTAATATTTTACATTGCGAGAGGTGACAATGAAGATCAAATCGACATTGATCTGGATATCAATGTTAGCGGGGACAGTCTTGTCCGCAGAAACGCTGACACTCGAAGCCTGCATTGATATGGCCCGATCAAATAACCCTACAATCCGGCAGAAGGAGTTGTCCGCCGAGATCGCAAGATCTCAGGTGAAACAGTCCTACAGCGCGATCATGCCCGGGATTTCCGTATCCTCCGGCGTGGGATCCTCCAGCCAGACAAGCTGGGACCTCAACACAAGCGTGGGGCTGAGCGCGGGGCTTACGCTGTACACGCCGGGACTCTATTCCGGGATCAGATCCGCACAAATGAACAAGTCGGCGAATCAGGCCCTGTACGCCGGAGCGGCCAACGAGATCGTGAACCAGGTCCGCTCCCTGTATTATAACATCTTAAGCACCCGGAAACTGATCGGGGTGTATGAAGAGAATATTACCGTCGCGGAAGAAAACCTGCGGAAAACCCGGGCCATGTACGCCATGCGGGTGATCACCGAATCAGACGTACTGAAATCCGAAGCCCAGAAGGGCGAATTCGAATCCCAGCTCCTGCTGCAGAAGCAATTATACGTCTCGTACCTGCGCAATCTCAGCGTGCTTCTGGGCAGGGAATCCGGCGATGAGTTCGACGTTGTGGACATCGACGTTGAACAGGTCCTGATCCCTCCCTACGAGGCGTCCCGCAAGGCCATGCTTGAACAGAACCCGGACCTTGCCGCCGCGCAGCTGCAGGAAGAGATCGGCAAAGTAAGGGTGAAGGCGTCAAAAGAAGCCTACCTGCCGAGCGTTTCGGGAAGTTACACCTATTCCGACGGCTTTGATCCTGCGGACACCCCCGTGAACTCCGTCGGACTGAATGCAAGCTGGACGCTCTTCAACGGACTTTCCCGCCGGGAGAACGTGCAGCAGCAGAAGCTTCAGCTGGAGCAAACCCGCATCGGCGTGGACAATACGGTCCGCATGCTGGAGCAGCAGCTGCAGAACTATTACACGCAATTTGAAACCTATACCGCCATGATCGATATCAGCGAACGCCGGCTGGTGTCGGCGCGGCGTGATTTCGAGATCGTCAATCAGCAGTATGAACTGGGCAAAGTGACGATCCTGGAAAGAATGCAGGCGCATCTCAGCGTGCTGAGCGCCGAAAGCTCCCTCGTGGAAGCGCAGTATTCACGGAAGATCGTTGAATCCGGGATCCTGGCCTTAATCAATAACTTATAGGAACGAAAATGAAGAAGAAACCTATTATCATTATTTCCATGGTGCTTGTCTTGGCGGTGTTCTTGTTCTTTGCACTTAAGCAGGACAATAAAAAATCCGTCGCGGTCCAAATGGAAAAAGTACGTCTGCACACCATCGAATCCAAGGTGTACGCGGCCGGTTACGTACAGCCGGTCGTCAAGGTGAATATTTCCGCGAACGTCGCCGGCGAGATCATGGCGCTCTATGTCAAGGAAGGGCAGAACGTTAAAAAAGGCGAACTGCTTGCACAGCTTGACAAGGTCCGTTACGCCGCCGATGTGGATCAATCAAAATCCTACTACCGCTCATGCCTGTCCGCCAAGAACGTTGCCGAAAAAGAGTTCAGGCGCGTGAACGAACTCTATAAGGACAACAATTACAGCGAATCCCAGTACGACCAGGCCAAAGCCCAGTACGACCAGGCGGTGGCGACCCTGGAGCAGGCCGTCGCGCGCCTGGAACAGGCCGAGGACAACCTGCGGAAGACCACCCTGATCGCACCCATTGACGGCACCGTGATCGGACTTCAGAAAGAACAGGGCGAAATGGCCCTCGGATCCACCTTTCAGGCGGACGTTGTCATGACCGTTGCGGACCTTTCGGGAATGGAAGTGGAGGTTGACGTCAATGAAAACGATATCGTGCGCGTCAATGTCGGAGATTCGGTGGATATCGAGATCGACGCCATTGCGGAAAAGAAATTTCCCGGTATCGTCACCGAGATCTCCCAGCTGGCCTCCACGAGCGGTGCGGGCACCCAGAACGCCATTACCAACTTCAAGGTAACCGTGAAAATGACCAGCATCCCCGACGAGATCCGTTCGGGCATGAACGCCACCGTGGAGATCCTGACCGACCGCATGGAAAATGTCGTCGCCATTCCGATCCGCGCCGTCACCGTGCGTCCCGAAGACAAGGTCCGGAAAGCGGCTCCTGCAACGACGGGCAAACCCGAACTGCTCGAGATCGCCTTTGTCGTGGAATCCGACACCGTCCGGGCCGTTCCCCTCGAACTGGGCATCAACAGCGAAGACTATTTTGAAGTTATCTCCGGACTGGACACGAGCCAGGTCATCGTAAGCGGAAATCATCAGGCGCTGACATTCGATCTTCAGACCGGGACCGCCGTCAAGGACGCCAACGACGTAAAGAAAAAGAAGAAATAAATTTCTTTGATAAAAAAGGAAGACCTATGTCTTTATTAAAATTGCGCAACATCGCCCGCACCTACCGTATCGGAAAGGTGGATGTTCATGCCCTGAACGGCGTGGATGTCGATGTGAAAAAGAACGAGTATCTTTCCATCATGGGACCTTCGGGAAGCGGGAAATCCACCCTGATGAATATCATCGGCTGTCTGGACACCCCCACGCGGGGATCCTATGATCTGGACGGGATATCCATTCACAAGGAAAACCACGATGTTTCCGATACGGCCACGGACGACCAGCTTGCCTTTATCCGGAACCAGAAGATCGGCTTCGTGTTCCAGACCTTCAATCTGCTTCCGCGCATGACCGCCCTGCACAACGTCGAGCTTCCCCTGATCTATGCCGGGGTTCCCAAACAGGAACGCCTGGAGCGCGCCAAAGCCGCGCTGGAGCAGGTTCAGCTGGCAGACCGCATGCATCACCGGCCGAACGAACTGTCCGGCGGGCAGCGTCAGCGCGTGGCGGTCGCCCGGGCGCTGGTGAACCATCCGTCCATTATCCTTGCGGACGAACCGACGGGAAATCTGGACAGCAAGACCGGGAATGACATCATGGACCTGATCACCCAGCTGCACGAACAGGGCAATACCATCATACTGGTGACGCATGAACCGGATATTGCGAACCGTGCGAACCGCGTGATCCACATGCTGGATGGAAAAATCAACCAAGACAACATAAAGAAATAAGCCATGCTGAATCAACTATATGAAAGTATCATGATCGGGTTCAAGGCGGTTTTTCAGAACAAGGGACGCGCCTTCCTGACCATGCTGGGGATCATTATCGGCATTCTCTCGGTCAGTCTGATGGGAACGGCGATCAACGGCATCGACCGCGTTTTCAACGACACCCTCGGCATGTTCGGGGAAGATGTTCTCTATCTGCAGCAGTTTCCCTGGTTCATGGGTGATGCGGAATGGTGGGAGTTCCGCAACCGTCCCCGCATCCAGGAAGAATATGCCGAAAAGATCGCGGAACGTTCGGAATCGATCTCTTTTGCCAGCGTTGAAACGAACAGGCGGGTGACGCTTTCCTATAAGGACAATTCAAGCGAAGGTGTCGAGCTGAAATGCGCGAGCTGGCAGTCCGCCTACATCGATGCCGCAAAGATCGACAGAGGCCGCTATTTTACCCAGCTGGAGGATGAACATGCCTCCCGGGTCATCATTATCGGTTCCGAAGTCAAAAAACTGCTCTATCCGAACATCGACGACCCCAGCGGGCTGAAGATCAAGGTGAACGGGCTGAGCTTCAAGATCATCGGCGTTTTTGCCGAACAGGGAAAGGTCCTCGGCCTGTTCAGTGTGGACAATATGGCCGTGATCCCCTACGAGACCAGCAAAGCCCTTTTCGGACGAGGCTGGTGGATCTCCATCCCGCTCAAGCTCCGCGAAGGGGTGGACAAGGAATACGCCGTTGAAGAAGTCCGTAACATTACCCGTGGCCTGCGCGGCCTGCGTCCCCTGGAGCCCGACAATTTTGCGATCAATCAGCAGGAAGCCATGGCCGATCAGCTGAAAAAGATCAAATCCAGCATCGCGATCGTCGGGATCGGTATCGCCGCGCTGTCCCTGCTCGTCGGCGGGATCGGCATTATGAACATCATGTTCGTCAGCGTTAAGGAACGGACGAAGGAGATCGGCATCCGGAAAGCGCTGGGCGCGAAGCGCTGGGTCATTCTTATCCAGTTCCTCTTTGAGGCGGTGATCATCGCGCTGGTCGGAGGACTGATCGGACTTGGCCTTACCACCCTGCTGGTAGGACTGATCAACAAGATATTCGTTGCGAGCATGTCCTTCGGGCTTGTGATTATCGCCCTGTGCGTGTCCATCGGCGTCGGGATCGTCTCCGGCATCGTACCGGCCAGCCAGGCCTCGCGCCTTGACCCGATCGAAGCCATGCGCTATGAATAGGAGGCACTGTGAACTTTAAAGAAATATATTTATCCGCATTGTCGTCAATACGGCAAAACAAACTGCGGTCCTTCCTGACCCTCCTGGGCGTGGTCATCGGAATATTTTCCATCATCGGGGTCATGACCGCCATCAACGTCCTCCAGCAAACCGTGGAGGAGAACCTGGGCGGGCTGGGCGCCAGCACCTTCCAGGTCCAGAAATTCCCCAACATGAACATGGGCAACAACCGATGGAAGTACTTCAACCGGAAGAACCTCAATTACCGCGACTTCCAGCGCCTGCTGCCCAAACTGAAGATCGTGGATTATGCCACGGCCGAGGACTGGAATTACGGAAAGATCATTCGTTACAAGGACAAAGAGACCAAGGCGAACATCATCGTGGCCGGCATTTCGCACAACTGGGAGTTCACCAACAATCTTAATATCGACATGGGCCGTATGATCACGGAAATGGATGAGACCAACGGCTCCCATGTGATCGTTCTGGGCTATGATGTCGTCGACATCCTGATGCCGAACCGGAATCCCGTCGGAGAGGACGTCAAGATCGACGGGGTCAAATACCGTGTGATCGGCGTCGCAGAGCGAAAAGGCCAGCGTTTCGGGCAGTCGCAGGACAACCGCGCCTACATTCCGATCACCACCTATTTCAAATATTACGGACAGGCCAGTTTTACCAGCCTGAATTACTGCTTTACCGTCGTGGACCAGGATAAATTCGAGGAGGGCATGCAGGAGGTCATCAACGAACTGCGCCTGATCCGGGGGGTCAAGATCGGCGAAGAGAACGATTTTGAAATTTGGACCAATGCCTCGCTCATCGACAATTTCAATAAAATGACCGCCGCCATCAAGATCGCGGCGATGATCATTGCCTCCATCGCCCTGCTTGCTTCCGGGATCGGCATCATGAACATCATGCTGGTCACCGTTTCGGAGCGGACCCGCGAGATCGGCGTGCGGAAAAGCCTTGGCGCAAAGAGCCGGGACATTCTTTACCAATTCATGATCGAAGCCCTGATCCTGACGGAAATGGGGGGCGTGATCGGGATCATCCTGGGTGTGATCATGGGGAATGTGGTGGCCGTGCTGATGAAGACGTCCGTGATCTTTCCCTGGGACTGGGCGCTCATCGGACTGCTGGTCTGCTCTCTGATCTCGCTGATCTTCGGCTCATACCCGGCGTATAAGGCCGCCCGGCTCGATCCGATCGAGGCCTTGAGGTATGAATAAACCGTAACGGTTAAGGCGCAGGACAAACGACATAGGATTTGCGAGGGAAGAGTATGAAGAAGAGGGTAAGAAGGTAAGTCAGCGGAATAAATTGCTTCCTGACCTTAGCCCGCAAATCCATCCACAGAAAATTATTGTCACCTTTCAGGCAATAGGAGAACCCTCGCTTCGGCGGGGGTTTTCTGTTCTGCCGGCGGCTTATCGTTTCAAGGTTTCTCTTAAAAAAGTAAATTCATGAGGCGCTTCCGGCAGGCGGATCCACACGTTCCGCGCGCCTCCGTGGGCGGCGTCCAGCCGGGTGCCCCGGGCGTCCGTGACCGCATCGGCCACAAAGACGACATCGTTATCCGGCGTTATCATCGTAAGGGTGTCGCCGGGGAGAAAGCGGTTTTTCACTTCCAGCTCCGCCAGGCCGGTCTGCGGGTCGTAATCGCGGACGATCCCCAGCACCCGTTCTCCGGTGCCGGCGGAATTCCCGTCCTCGACATTCTCGCCGTATTGGCGCGGGTTCCGCGTATAGAATCCCGTGGTATAGGTCCGGCTGCTCAGACGCATCAGGTCGCGAAGATTCCCGGGATCAAAAGATCTTCCAGAAAGATGGTCGTCGAGGGCGCGGCGGTAGGCGCGTGACGTGATCGCGGTGTAATAGGCCGATTTGGTGCGACCTTCGATCTTCAGGCTGCATACTCCGGCGTTCAGGATATCCGGGATCAGTTCGATGGCGCAGAGGTCTTTGGCGTTCATCAGATAGGTGCCGTGCTCATCCTCGCCGATCGGGAAGCGCGCCTCGGGGCGATGACTTTCTTTGACATAGAAGCCCTCGGGCGGCGGGGTGTCATAGGCATAGGGCTGCTGTTCCGCTTCCATCTCAAGGAGAGAGCCGCGCTCATATCCCAGGGCGTATTCCCAGCGGCAGCTGTTCGTACAGGTTCCTTGGTTCGCATCGCGAAAGTGAAGATAATTCGAGATCAGGCAGCGTCCGGAATACGCGATGCAGATCGCACCCTGGACGAAGGTTTCCAGTTCGATGTCCGGAACCCGCGCGTGCATTTCGGCGATCTCGTCCAGGCGAAGTTCCCGGCTCAGGATCACCCGTTTTACCCCGATATCGCGCCAGAAGGCGACCGTCGCCCAGTTGACGGTATTGGATTGCGTGGAAAGATGGATGGCCAAGTCCGGATAGCGCTTTCTTGCCTGCGCGATCATGCCCGGGTCCGCCATGATCAGGCCGTCCGGCTGCAGGTCCGCCGCGACGTCCAGTTCCTTCAGGAACGAATCGATCTTCAGATTGTGCGGGAAAATATTGAGCGTAAGGTAGAGTTTTTTTTCCAGGGAGTGCGCCAGCGAAACGGCCTCCCGGAGCAGGGCGGGGGTGAAGCCCGTTTCCCGGGTCCGGAGAGAAAATTTCGGGATCCCCGCGTAGGCCGCATCGGCGCCGTAGGCGAAGGCGATGCGCAGTTTCTCCATATCCCCTGCGGGGGAGAGTATCTCGGGTCTCAGGTTCATGAGCATAATGTAACGGCAAAAGCGTTAACTGCAAAGGCAAAACTGCGCGGCGGACGAAAGCGGAAGCGTCCGGAGGAAGAACAGAAGGGTCTGAGCGCGCCGCACAGCGTCATTTCAGGCCCTTCGGCGGCCGGACTTTCGTTTTACGGCTTGCTGCAATGCCCGCATAACTTGCTTGACTTTAACGGGTTGAACCGCTATTTTTACAAGCTGTATATTTCAATCAAGGTGACCCATGGAAATTCATGCTGACGATATTAAAAACAACAGGAATCGCCCGGAGCATGTCGCGATCATTCTGGACGGGAACGGGCGCTGGGCAAAGCAGCGCGGCCTGCCGAGAATGATGGGGCATAACGAAGGCGTCAAGACCGTCCGGGAGCTCGTGACCGCCAGTGCGGAAGCCGGCGTGCGCTACCTTACGATCTATGTTTTCTCAAAACAGAACTGGAGCCGGCCTCAGGACGAGGTCTCTTCCATCATGTCCCTGCTTTTGAAAACGGCCACGAAAGAAATCGGCGAATTACACAGGAACAATGTCCGCCTGAAGATCATAGGAGACAAGAACGATATTCCGGCAGAAGCAAGGAAGGTTCTCGACCAAGGGGTGGAGCTGACAAAGGACAACACGCTCATGACCCTGGTCGTCGCCCTCAGCTACGGAAGCCGCGATGAGATCCTGCGGGCGGCCCGCTCCCTGGCGCAGGACGCCCGGGACGGAAAGCTCAGCCCCGACGAGATTGACGAAACGCTGTTTGGGTCCCGTCTTGACACCTGCGACATTCCCGATCCGGATCTGATCATCCGGACCAGCGGAGAATACAGGATAAGCAATTACCTGCTATGGCAGGCAGCTTACGCAGAATTTTATTTTGCGAAGGAATACTTTCCGGACTTTCACCGCCAGGAGTATTACCGGGCACTGATGGACTATACCGGACGGGAACGGCGTTTTGGAAAAACCAGCGAACAGGTAACAGCATAAAGCATGAAAAAATTCACACGATCACTCTTACTTACCCTTGCAATCGGACTCTTCGGCATCCTGTTTGCTCAGCAGCAAACCATGCGCATCGCCAGCGTCACGGTCATGGGGAACGAAACCGCTTCCGAACGCATCATCAAATTGTCCATGGGCCTCATCGAAGGAGGCTCGGTAACGTCCACCGATATTCAGAACGGGATCAAAAAGCTCTACAATCTTCGGCTTTTCAGCGATATCAATGTTCTGGCCACGCAGGAGACCGATGCGGGCGTTCACGTCGTGGTCCGTGTCACGGAATACCCCCGCATGAACGATGTGAATTTCGAGGGGAACGCGAAGTTCAAAGATGAAAAGCTGCTGGAAGAGATCAGCATCATCCGGGGACAGGTCTTTACGCCCCATCTGGTCAACAAGGCGAAACTTGCCATTGAAAAAAAATATAAGGAAGCCGGGTTCTACAATGTCTTCGTTGACGTGACCGCCGAGCCCGCCGAAACCGAGGAAGGGCGCGTGGACATCACCTTCCTGATCGAAGAAGGTCAGCGCGTTTTTATCGACGAGATCCGCTTCAACACAAAAGAAGAGCTCTTTAAACCCTGGCGCCTGCGCTGGCAGCTGAAAGACACCAAGCAGCGCGACTGGTACACCTTTTTCCGGCCTGCAAAATTCGATCCCGAGAAATTCCTTGACGACAAGAACAAGCTGCTCCAGTTTTTCCGGGATCGCGGATACCGGGACGCCCGGGTGCTGAGCGAAGAGGTCGTCCTGGACTCCCTCGGGAAAAAGATGGTCCTTGTGGTCAATATTGACGAAGGCCCTCAGTACAGCTACCGCAAAATCGTGATCGAAGGTCCGGAAGTGTACCCGGAAGGTTATTTCCTGAAAAGCCTGGAATTGGTCGGGATCAAGAAGGGGGAGCCCTTTAAAGAAAAATATTTTGAAATGGCCGTCGACAGCAAGATCCGCAGCCTGTACATGGATACCGGTTATCTGTACACCCAGGTCAAGCCCGAGATCACGCCGGTCGGGACCGATTCGCTGGACGTCGTCATCAAGGTGGAAGAGAACCACAAGGTTTCCGTGCGGCGCATCAACTTTTCCGGCAATACCCGCACCCGCGAGTACGTGATCCGACGGGAAATGAAGCTGATGCCGGGCGACGTGTTCAACCGTGAAAAACTGATCCGCTCCCAGCGGGAAATTTTCATGCTGAATTATTTTGCGGACGTGGTTCCCGATATCGTCCCGGTGGACGATGAAACCATCGACGTCGAGATCACTGTGGAAGAAAAATCCAGCGACCGGGCAAACGCGTCAATCGGCTACAGCGAATATGACGGGCTTACGGGAAGCATCGGGGTCGACATCAACAACCTCGGCGGCCGCGGCCAGCAGCTTTCCGTCAGCTATCAGAAAAGCGCCGGAACGGACTATGTCAGCCTCGGCTTTACCGAACCCTGGCTTTTCGGCCGTCCGAATACCGTCGGGACCAACGTGTATTATTCAAAACGCGAACTGACGGACTACTCCTATTATTACGAACCCTACGACCGCAAAACGATCGGCATCACCTCGCACTTCGGCCGCCGTTTCCGCTGGCCGGACAGCTACTTCAGCGGAAGCTGGGCGCTGACCTTCGCCTATAAGGAATATTATAATGTGCGCGACGAGGATTATTTCCTCGAATACAATCCCTCGGGCATCCGGAAGCTCTGGGGCAACAGTTTTACCCAGATCGTTTCCCGGGACAGCCGGGACAAACCGGAATTCCCCACCATGGGATCGCGCTTTGTCTGGAACTCGCAGCTTTCCGGCGGGATTTTCGGAGGGAAGGAGCAATTCGTTAAAAGCCGGATCACTTTCGACACCTATACGCCCGTCATCGACAAGGTCGTGTTCTATCAGAATTTCGATTTCGGGGTCGTGGCGCCCTACGGACAGTACGGGGTAATTCCCTATGACAAGCTTTTTCATCTTGGCGGTGCAAATGCAATGAGTTATATTACACCTTTGCGCGGCTATGAGGACGGAAGCATTTGTCCGCCGAATTCATCCTATGAAAGCGGCAATGCGATGTTGAAATATTCCTGTGAGGTCCGGGTGCTGCTCTCGCCGAATCCCACGCTCTATGTGCTTGCTTTTGCGGAAGCCGGGCGTATCTGGGATGACCTGAGGGACATCAAGATCCCCGAAATGGCGCGGTCCGCCGGCATCGGCGCACGTGTGTACATGCCCATGATGGGAATGCTCGGCGTGGATTTCGGATACGGGTTTGACGAACTCTATTACTATGGAAGCGGCGGGAAAGTGACGTACAAATCCCCCGGTTGGGAAACCCATTTTGTTTTTGGAATGCCGTTTTAACAAAAATAACGTAGGAGATACATTGTGAAGAACTGGAAAAAAATACTTCTTTTGCTCACGCTTGTCCTGACTGTGGCGCTTGCGGCGGATGAAATGAAGATCGGATTCATTTATTCCGAACAGATCATGCTGGAATACCAGGAAGCCATCGACGCGATGAAGAAACTGGAAGCGGAAGCGCAGGAACTGCAGACGGTCTATAAAGAAATGCAGATGGATTACCAGAAACTGATCGAAGATTACGAAAAACGCAAACTGGTAAGCTCCGACGCATGGAAGAACCAGAAGCAGAAAGAGATCGTGGAAAAGGAACGGCAGATCCAGGAATATCAGCTTGAAAAATTCGGCCAGGACGGCGAGATCTATAAAAAAGAAAGCGAATACCTCGGTCCGGTGCTGGACAAGATCAACGAAACGCTGAAACGCGTCGGTGAGGCAAAAGGCTATTCCTATATTTTTGACGCCTCAAAAGGCACCATTGTTTATGCCGATGAAAGCCACAATCTGACCGCGGTCATCCTGGAAGAATTGAAAAAATCGAAATAGAGCCCCCATGACTGGAACCGGTGAAAATGAAATCATGCATTTGCGCCGGTTTTTTTATTTGTGTCAATTATGAAAACACCGATCCGGATTTTACTGACGCTGATCCTCGCGTGGGGCCTTCTGCCCGCCGCCGGGGATCCCGATGTGTCGCGGTATATGCGCGGACTTGATCTGCTGACGGTCCCGCTTTCCGCGCAGAGGACGGCCTTGCATGCCGGGCTGGCATACGGAAGCGGCGGGCAAATTTTGCCCCAGCTTGGACTCACCGTCCCCTTCGGGGGCGCCTATTCCTTTTCGGGAAGCCTGGGCGCCTCGGCGGATGCCGTCTTCGGGAGCACGCTGACCCTGTTCGGACTTGGGATCGGCACACGGGGAGAATTCTCACGTGATCCCCGATGGGGATACGCCCTTTCGGGCGCGGTTCGAAACTACCGCACGTCTCAATCGAACAATCTGACCGTCGGCGTGGAACTCATGGCGGAACGCTCGTTGGGCAGCTTCCTTCTTGCCGCCGGGCTTGATCTGGGAATTCAGCACCATCAGGTCGATGCGGACGCGCCGCTGGCGGAAAGCGACGAGAGGGCTTATACCTTGGTTCCGCAGCTAGCATGCTATTCGCCTTACGGAAATATCGCTTTACGGGCGGGATTCAATATCTTCGCCCTTGCCCTTTCATGGACCCTTCACCTGGAATGACGATGATGAAAAAGATCGGATTATTGGGATCGACCGGATCAATCGGCCGGAATGTGCTCCGGGTCGCAGAGACCCATCCCGAACGCTTTTGCCTTGCGTATCTGACGGCGAATACCCGGGTTGACGAGCTCATCGCCCAGTCCCTGAAATACCGTCCGCAAACCGCGGTCATCGCGGATGAGGGCGGGTATGCTGCGCTGTGCGCCGGGCTTGCCGGCACCGGGATCCGCTGTGAAGCCGGCGCTGCCGCCCTGGCGGATATCGCACAGGACGGAGAGGCGGACGTGGTGCTGAACGCCATCGTCGGCGCCGCGGGCATGCTTCCCACGCTTGCCGCCGTGAAAGCCGGCCGCGATGTCGCCCTGAGCAACAAGGAAAGCCTGGTCATGGCCGGAGAACTGATCAACCACATTTGCCGAACGAGCGGCGCCCGGATATTCCCCGTCGACAGCGAGCATTCCGCCATATGGCAGTGCCTGGGGGGCGAACAGGACCGGGATGTTGAAAAGATCATTCTGACCGGTTCCGGGGGGCCGTTTTTGCGGCGCGATCTTTCCACTTTCGATACCATTACTCCCGCGGAAGCCCTGCGTCACCCCAACTGGTCCATGGGCGCCAAGATCACCGTAGATTCGGCGACCATGTTCAATAAAGGGCTCGAACTGATCGAAGCGTTCCATTTATTCCATCTGGAACCTTCCCGCATGGAGATCCTGATCCATCCCGAATCCATCGTGCACAGCATGGTGCAGTTCCGGGACGGCTCGGTCAAGGCGCAGCTCGGCGTGCCGGATATGAAAGTTCCCATCCAGTACGCGCTCACCTATCCGGAACATCTGCTTTCGGACTGGCCCCGTCTCGATCTGGCGGCGGTCGGCACCCTGCATTTCGAACAGCCGGACCTGCGCCGCTTTCCCGCGCTGGAACTTGCGCGCAGCGCCCTTGAAAAAGGAAAGACCTATCCGGCGGTGTTCAACATGGCAAATGAACAGGCTGTCGGACGCTTTTTAAAGGGAGAAATCAGCTTTCCGCAGATCACACATGCTGTCCGGACAGCGCTTGAGGCGCATGAACCGCTGGATTCTTTGTCCCGGGAAGACCTTATGTCCTTGTGCAAATTGAATTAAAAAAATATTTTTTATTTGACCGGGAAGACCTATATTAAGAAATCAAATTAAGTAGGGAAAGTATGAACGAGCTCATTGCTGTCGTTGATGACGAAAAAAGTATTTTAGAGTTAACCAGTATCCACTTAAAAAAATCCGGGTTCCAGGTTGCCGCCTTCAGCAGCGCGAACGAATACCTTGAATTTATCAAGACCACCACGCCGGATGTGACCATCCTGGACCTTATGCTTCCGGATATGGACGGCATGGACATGTGCAAGTTCCTGCGCCGTGACAGTAAATTTGACACGATGTCCATCATTATCCTGTCGGGCAGGATCGACGAGTCCGATACGATTCTGGGACTGGAGCTGGGCGCGGACGATTACGTGAAAAAACCCTTTTCGCCCAAAGAGCTTGCAGTCCGAGTCAAGACCGTCCTTCGCCGCAAACAGCCGCAGGGCGCCGCCACCTCGAACAACGAGATCAACATCAACAATGTGATCATCATCGATCTCGACCGCTATGAGGTCAAGGTCGACAACGAGGTCGCACCCCTGACCCCGACCGAATACCGCATTCTGAAGATGCTCGCGGAAAAGAACGGGAATGTCCTGAAACGCGAAGAGATCCTCTACAATCTCTGGGGGAACGAAAAGATCGTGGTCGACCACACCGTTGACGTGCACATCAAGCACCTCCGGGAGAAACTGGGGAAATACGGGAACATGGTCAAGAACGTCCGGGGCGTCGGGTACAAACTGGCGGTCTGAGTTTCGAATCTCGTATAGTTCTAATACAAAGCCGGAAGTATCCGGCTTTTTTTATGGGGTATATATCTGCGCAAGCCCCTCAGGATCATGTAAATATAGCGCCGCACCCTGCAGCGGGAACGGGGCGGATGAAAAAAACATTTGCATGGAATTTTAAAAATCGTATATTCCCGCAGTTTAAAAACGCTTTGATGAAAATGAACGGAAAAACGATACAAGGGTGTAGTGTAAGCATGTATAACATGAATGAAAATAGAAGGAAAAGACGCCGGTTGCGTTTCCGGCGAACGCTTGCGTTGTTATCGCCGTTCCATGTTGATGTTATGTAGAGCCGTCATGTTTTGACGGCTTTTTTGTATATCGTCTTTTAAAGGGAAACAGGAGACAGTATGTCGCAGAAGAAAACAATTGTGGGAAACCGGGATCGAAAAAAGATGCGGAGCGCCTTATCGATCCGCAGCCTGTTCGCATTCTCAGCCGTCATTTGTTTGACGGCTTTTTTGTATGCGAACGAAAATAACGGAAGGATCAGCGGCCGCGTAGTTGACCGGAAAACAGGTGCCCCGCTGATCGGCGCCAATGTCATGATCAAAGGTACCGCTTACGGCGGCGCTACGGATCTTGACGGGGCGTACTATATATCGGGTGTTCCGGCAGGAGAATACAATATCATGGTCAGCTATGTGGGTTATGAAGCGCTTGATATCCCCAACGTTTCCGTGGTCGCCAGCGATCAGAACAAACTGAACATCGCCCTTGTGTCAACCGTCATGAATATGAACGAGGTGGTGGTGGAGGCAAAAGCAAAATCCGGCACCGACGCATTCATGCTGGCGGAGCAAAAACAAAGCGACAAGATCCGGGACGGCGTTTCGGCAGATCAGATGTCCCGTTCCGGTGACAGCAACGCGGCAGATGCCGTCAAACGCATTACCGGCGTTTCCGTGCAGGAAGGGAAGTATGTCTCCGTACGGGGGCTGGGGGACCGCTATGTTTCCACTGCGATGAACGGAGTTCCCATTCCCAGTCCGGAACCGGAGAAAAAAAGCGTGCCGCTCGATCTCTTCACCAGCGGCATACTGGAAAGCATCACGGCGTACAAGACCTATACGCCGGACCTCCCGGGCGTATTTGCCGGCGGAGCCGTCGATATCAGGACCAAAGCCTATCCCGACACGCGCATCCTCAACACGAAATTCGGACTGAGCGGGAAAACGAGCTTTCTTCATGCGGATTATATGGCCGGTGCACAAGGTAAAACGGACTACTTCGGCTATGACGACGGAACGCGGGCGCTCCCGTCGATCATTCCTTCGGAACAAATGGTAAGCGAATGGTCACCGCTTCCGGGATATTC
>JAFGVT010000008.1 GCA_016937825.1 Fidelibacterota bacterium
GCCTTGACATCTTCTTCATTGACATCGATCATGAACAGCAGGACCTTCGAGCGTTCGATATGGCGCAGGAACTGGTCGCCCAGGCCTTTACCCAGATGCGCACCTTCGATCAGGCCGGGAATGTCGGCCATGACAAAGGAACCGTAATCCCCGTAGCGGACGATCCCGAGATTGGGCACGAGGGTGGTAAAAGGATAGTCCGCGATCTTCGGATGCGCAGCGGATATGGTTGATAAAAGCGTGCTTTTGCCTGCGTTCGGGAAGCCGACCAGACCGACATCCGCAAGGATCTTCAATTCAAGTTCCACCTCGTGGGTTTCCCCGGGCTGTCCGGGTTTGGCAAAGCGCGGGGTCTTGTTGGTGGAGGTGGCAAAATGCTGGTTGCCCCATCCCCCGTTCCCGCCTTTGGCGGCAGTGAAGGTCTGTCCGTCCTCGATCATATCGACCATGACGCGGTCTTCGTCGCGTTCCCGGATGAGTGTCCCGACGGGAACCTTGATCACGATGTCCTCGCCTTTCTTTCCCGAGCAGTTGTTCCCCTCGCCGGGTCGGCCGTTCCCGGCCTTATAGGTGCGGTTGTAACGGATATCCTGCAGGGTGTGCAGCTGCACGGAGGCCTGAAAGATCACATTGCCGCCGTGTCCGCCGTCGCCTCCGTCCGGTCCGCCTTTCGGGACGAACTTTTCACGGTGAAAGCTGACGCAGCCGTTGCCGCCGTTTCCGGCAGCGATCGCAATACTGGTCTGATCGATAAATTTCATGAGGCCTTCTCTGCGGCAGGACATCCGGAGCACGATTCCGCGCATGCGGCGGGAGCGCCCTTGTCCTTTTTATAATCGTTCACATAAAAACCCGAGCCCTTGTAGATCACCCCGCTGCCGCCGGAAAGCAGGCGGACGAGGGGGCCTCCGCATTCGGGACAGCTATGAACGGGTTCTTCGCTCATACCCTGAAAATACACGTACTGCCGATGGCAGTTTTGACATTCATATTGATAATTCGGCATGGGGGTCTTTCGTTATTTCGTCGCCTGCAAAGCGGCAACCGCCGTCAGGTTGATAATGTCTTCCGAAGAGCAGCCGCGGGAAAGGTCGTGGATAGGTTTGCTGAGTCCCTGCAAAATGGGACCGACGGCTTCATACCCGGCAAAACGCTGGACCAGCTTGTATCCGATGTTCCCGGCGTTCAGGTCCGGAAAGATCAGCACATTGGCTTTTCCCGCAACCCGGCTGTTCGGCGCTTTCTTTTTGCCCACGCTTTCCACGATGGCGGCATCGGCCTGCAGTTCGCCGTCAACGATCAGTTCGGGGTGCGCCTTGTGGACGATCCGGTAGGCTTCCCGCACCTTGTCCACCAGTTCGTGGCAGGCGGATCCCATGGTCGAGAAAGAGAGCAGGGCCACATGGGGTTCCTCGTTGAAGATCGAGCGATGGGTCTGGGCTGTCAGATAGGCGATCTCCGCCAGCTGCTCTGCCGTGGGATCGGGGTTGACCGCGCAGTCGGCAAAGGAAAGCGGCGGACGTTTGTCGGGAGCGAACATGAGCATATCGCTGGACATGACGGATACCCCGGGCGCCGTCCGGACGATCTGCAGTCCGGCGCGCAGCACATGCGCGGTCGGGTTCAGCGCCCCGCTGATACAGATATCGGCACGGTTCATCCTCAGCATCATCGCACCGAAAAAGGTCGGATCGCACATGATCTCGCGCGCCTGGTCGGGCGTCATTCCCTTGGATTTTCGGAGTCCGTAATATTCGGATACATAGGTTTCAAAATCGGGATCCTGTTCGGGATCGACCAGCGTAATGTCATCCAGGAAAACCCCCGCTTCGCTGGCAGCCGCCAGCACGTCTTCTTCTTTGCCCATGAGGGTGACATTGGCGATCTTGTATTTGGCGATCGAGACGGCCGCCGCGGCGACTCTGGGGTCTCTGCCCTCGGGCAATACCACGTGAACATCGGTATTGTTGATCGCGCGTTCCCGGATGCGTTCTAGGGGTGTCATGCATGCTCCTTCGTTTCTGCATATTTATCGTTCAGGTGACGTTTTACGACATCCGGCACAAAACAGGATACGTCCCCGCCGAATGCTGCAATTTCTTTTATAATGGATGAACTCAGATAGGTGTACTTTTCCTTCGGCATCAGGAAGACGGACTCCACGTCCTTCCCGATCTTGCGGTTGATGAGCGCCATCTGGAACTCGTATTCGAAATCGGATATCGCCCGAAGGCCGCGGATCAGGGCAGTTGCGCCTTTTTGCTGACAGTATTCGATGATCAGGCCGTTGAAGGCATCCACTTCAACCTGAGAAATGCCTTTGACGGATTCTTTGATCATTTCGACGCGCTGTTCGATCGTAAAAAGCGGGGCTTTCCCCACGTTGTTCGCAACGGCCACGATCACGGTGTCAAAGATCTTCACGGCGCGCTTGATAATGTCAAGATGTCCGTTGGTGATCGGGTCAAAGGTTCCGGGATATATGGCGGTTCGATGCATAGTTCCTCCCAAGTTGAAAAGCGTGTAAAGGTACATTATTTTTTTCTCATGAACAATTAATTATTGCACGCATTCAAGCAAAGAACCGATCGTGCAGGGGGTTCCGTCGCGCCGTTCGCGCCGGACATTATTTTCAAATTTTAGCATTTTGAAAAGAACGAAAAAGTTGGTAAACTTTTGAATTATGTGGAAAGCGGTAAAAAAATCAATTTTCATCACGCTCGGGATCTTTCTTGCGGGCGGCCTTCTTGTCGGAGGCTGGCTTTGGTATTTGTCCCGGGATCTGCCGGACCTTGAGGAGCTGGAGCGCTTCGAGCCCGACGTGGTCTCGACCGTCTATGCTTCCGACGGGCAGATCCTGACGGAATTCGGGATCAAGAACCGAACCCTGATCCCGCTCGATTCCATTCCGGATTATGTCAAGGACGCCATCCTTTCGACCGAGGACAGGAAGTTCTACACTCACTGGGGAATGGACCTGCGTCGTTTTACCAAGGCGGTCATGACGAATATCACCCACGGTTTCGGTTCCGGTGGCGCTTCGACGCTTACTCAGCAACTGGCCCGCACCCTGCATCTCAATCAGCAGGAGACGATCAAGCGCAAGCTTCAGGAGCTCATTGTGGCGATCCTGATCGAACGCACCTATTCCAAGACCGAAATACTGGAAATGTACCTGAATTCGTCCTTCTGGGGTCACGGCTGTTACGGGATACAGGCAGCGACGGACTATTATTTTTCCAAGGAGGTGCAGGACCTGACGCTGGATGAATCCGCCATGCTGATCGGCATCCTGCCGGCTCCCAGCCGCTTCACGCCCCGTTTTTATCATGACCGCGCGATCCGGAGACGGAACCTGGTTCTGCGCAATATGGTGCGGACCGAAAAGATCTCCCAGCAGGAATTCATGGACGCCCTTTCTTCCTCCACACCCGTCAACCATATCGAGAACAAGAGTGCGGCCCCCTATTTCACCGAATATGTCCGTCTTGAGGTTGCCCAGTTCTGCCGTTCGCAGGGAATCGATTATTACCGCGACGGTTTGCAGATCTACACGACCCTGGACCATTCCATGCAGGATATCGCCCGGGAAGCCCTGCGCGAGCGGCTGGTCGATCAGCAGGATGAACTGAACAAAAGCCTTCTCAGCAGTCCGGAATTCCTTTTAAAGATCTACAAGCAGTATTTTCCCAATCAGCATATTCCCATGGGATATTTTTCGAAATACCTGATCGTTTCCATCACGCCGAACGAAGCACGGCCGCCGATCCCCGACAAGCCCATCCTGTATAAATATTACTTTAATCCTTTGGGCGCACCGGAACTCTCCGGCGACACCTCCGCCGTTCAGGGCGATTCCGCCTTGAGCCTGTCGCCCCTGCATTCCGAGCTCCGCCAGATCGTTCCGCTCATGTCCTATGACTCGCTGGAGTATCGTTCGGCCTTACTCTCTTCCCTGCTCCCCGACGATCAGAGGATGAAGTTAAAAAAAGACGCCTACAAGCCTTTTATCATGGACACGCTGTATCAGGATACGACGCTTTACCGCTATTTTCTGACCGATTCCCTGCGGCGCGATTCCATTACTTTCGACTCCCGGACCTGGTATACCATCATCGTGGATTCCACCAGCCTTGTCATGGATTCCCTGCTTGCCGCACTGCCCCTGAAACCCAAAACGGCTCAGGCCAGCATCTTTGCCGTTGACCCCGCCAGCGGCGCGATCCGGGTGATGGTCGGCGGAAGGAATTTCGAAGAGAGCAAGTTCAACCGTGCGGTCCA
>JAFGVT010000051.1 GCA_016937825.1 Fidelibacterota bacterium
AGCTCCAAAGGATTCTCTTAGGGGTCGGCGGACACAGATTCGACAGAGCTAATGACACGAAGCAAACAATGACATCGCGGAGTGGAGCAGTTGGTAGCTCGTTGGGCTCATAACCCAAAGGCCACAGGTTCGAGTCCTGTCTCCGCTACAAGAACAGAGTCGTTTACGGCTCTGTTTGCATTTAGGGGGAGAAATATGATCAGTACCCGGTATGAGTTATCCGAGTTGCCTGTTACCGCTTGCCCGTCACCACCAAGGCATTCGCCACTTTCCGTTCGCCTTCGTGGTCATATTTTTTATTGTCCGAAGGATAATTCACGACGCCGTTCGCGGTCTTTCCTTTAATGTACATGGTCGTGGAGCCGCCGCCGTCGAAATTCAGCGCATCCCTGCAGCCGAGGGAGTCCATCAGCGCCTGCAGTTCCCACATGGTCATGCCCGCGGCTTCGGCGTGACGTCCGTCCACGGTAACGAGAAGAATCCGGTAGTCTTCAGTGATCCCGATCGCGGTGCGAGGATGCCGGTTGAGATTGAAATGTACCGAATCCAGGATGCATAAGGTGTCGTTCCAGATCAGAAGGGGACCGGAAACCATGATGTCGTCGTAAGCGGGGGAGTATCCCCAGTCGCTCTCCGGACGTTTCACGATCATGACCGTCCCGGCGGTATCCACGGCGTAGGCGCCTTCGTTGATGAATTCGATTCGGTCATTGGTCTCGGCGATCACAACGCCGTTTTCCTGAAGAAAGAGGACGGCGCCGCCGACTTTCATGTCGAAAAACGAACCGTTGACGGCTGCGATGCCGCCGTGAGCCTGCGCGATCTCAGAGGTTCTGACCAGCGAATCGCGATACCAGGCAAGAGCAAGGTCCCCGTCGAAATGCTTCAGGTCGATATCCAGAATATTGACGGAGGCGGGTTTCCCGTTGAGGCGGTCCGTCCGGATGGTCTTCCAGACGATATGCCTGCCGATCTTTTGCAGCTCCGCCTTCGGTATGAACTCCCGGCTGGAACAGGCGGCGAGAAGCAGGAGGGCGGCTTTTAAGAATAAGATGCATTTTTTCATGGGATCCCTTTTTTGTATTTGCATGCGGAAAATATAGCGGAAAATGCCCGGAAATAAAACCATAAATGCCCTTGTTTTATTTGCCGCAGCGGAATGAAATGGAGGCGCCGCATCCTCCGTGTCCTCTGAATGTTCCGCTGCGCTTTCTCAATGGAAAGAAATCTTGTAAATCATCGCACCTTTCTTTATTTTAGCGGGTAAATACCGATGAAACGGAGAAATCATGCCCGAAGCACCCAAAAGCCACGCCTATCCCTTTGCCGACGTCGAGCCCAAATGGCAAACATATTGGGAAGACAACAAGATATTCAGAACGCTTGAAGACCTCTCTAAACCGAAATATTATATTCTGGACATGTTCCCGTATCCCTCGGGGAACGGATTGCACGTCGGGCACCCGGAAGGGTATACCGCCAGCGATATCGTTGCACGCTATAAACGCATGAAGGGCTTTAATGTACTGCATCCGATCGGTTTCGACGCCTTCGGACTGCCGGCGGAGACCTACGCCCTCAGGACCGGCACGCATCCGAGGATCACGACGGAAAAAAATATCGTCAATTTTACTCGCCAGCTGAAAATGTTCGGGTTCTCCTATGACTGGGACCGTGTCGTCAACACGACCGATCCCGGGTATTACAAATGGACGCAATGGATCTTTCTGCAGCTGTTTAAGCAGGGACTGGTCTATGAAGCCGAAACGCCGGTCTGGTGGTGCGAGGACCTGAAATCGGTCCTTGCCAATGAAGAAGTGGTGAACGGCCGAAGCGAACGCGGCGACTATCCGGTCAAACGCATCATGCTGAAGCAGTGGATGTTAAAGATCACTGCCTATGCGGACAAACTCCTGGAGGGGCTGGATGATCTGGACTGGCCGGAATCCGTGAAGGAAATGCAGCGCAACTGGATCGGACGCAGCGAAGGCGCCGAGGTCGTTTTTCAGGTGGACGGGCATCGGGACGTCGGGATCAGGGTCTACACGACCCGCCCCGATACCTTATTCGGCGCGACCTATATGGTGCTTGCGCCCGAACATCCCCTGGTGGATGTCATTACGTCTCCGGAACAGCGTGAAACGATCGCCGATTACCGTGATAAGGCCGCGTTAAAGAGCGATCTGGACCGCACAGAGCTCGCAAAAGACAAAACCGGTGTCTACACCGGGGCAAATGCCCTTAACCCCGTAAACGGCAAGAAAATCCCGATCTGGGTAGCCGACTACGTGCTGATCAGCTACGGCACCGGCGCCATTATGGCCGTTCCGGGGCATGATCAGCGCGACTGGGATTTTGCCAAAGAATTCGGACTGGAGATCATCCCCGTACTTGAGGGCGGCAATATCGATAAAGAAGCCTTTGTCGGGGACGGCCTGCATATCAATTCCGGCTTTCTGGACCGATTGAACAAGGAAGACGCCATTTCAACGATGAACCGCTGGCTGGAAGACCATGCCTGCGGTCACAAGACCGTCAATTATAAATTGCGTGACTGGCTCTTTTCCCG
>JAFGVT010000009.1 GCA_016937825.1 Fidelibacterota bacterium
GTAAAGATCGCCTATCCGGACGGGCGCACGGGTTTTATCGAACGTTCGGCCTGCGAACATCTCGAATTCTGGAGTTACCGGGCAAAGCCGAAAGCGGACACGATCATTTCCATGGCAAAAAGCTATATGGGACGTTCTTATCTCTGGGGCGGCACCTCCACCAAAATGATGGATTGTTCGGGATTTGTGCGCATCGTGATGCTCATGCACGGGATCTATCTGCCGCGCGACGCCTCCCAGCAGGTGCTGGTCGGCAAGACCGTTGCGGAAGGAAAGGACGAGATCGATAAGATCAAGCCCGGCGATCTGGTCTTCTTCGGCGCTTACCGCGAAGACGGCAGCGAACGGATCACCCATGTCGGGCTCTACCTCGGCAACCGGCAGTTCATTCACGAGACCGGCGTCGTGATGATCAACAGCTTTGATCCCGAAGATGAAAATTTCAGCGAATACCGCCTGAACCAGTTCATCCGGGCAAAGGACGTGATCAACCATGTGGGGAAACTGGGCGTCCAGCATATCCTGGACAATCCGATGATCTTCGTTCCTATGAAATAACGAAACGAAACAATATAAAAAAAGGCGGGTAGACCGCCTTTTTTCTTTATCGGGGATTTTTATCCGCCGGGATCAAAAATCTTCTCCCGTATTCACGTCCGAACGTTGGAATTCATCCACATCCGTTCCGTTCTCGCCGTTCTTCTTGTCCTTGTAGTTATTGATCTTCAGGGACAGGCTGAAGGAGAACATCGGGGCGTCGCGGTAGAATTCGGAGTACACCACGTAGGTCGGCGCGGTCGTCGTGTGCTGGTGGAAGCCGGTCCCGAAGAGATCGCGCACGTTGAGCGAGGCGCTCAGTTGTCCGTCGAAAAGGTCCTGACGCACGGCCAGGTCGGTCATGAACCCGCCGGAATGCGTTCCCTGGGCGGTCGCCGAACGGCTCCGGTAATTCAATCCGAGCTGAATGCGGGTGTTTTTGGCAATGACGAAGGTGTTGCGCATGCGGACGCTGTAGTTCAGGCTGCTTTCGCTGAAGGGCTCGTCGTAAAGCGTACCCTCGACCCGGTAGAAATAGAGACGGGCGCTCAGGTTCATCATCCACCAGGAAAAATAATTGATGTTGGCCATTGACTCAACGCCCAGAGAGTGATCCAGTCCCACATTTTCGAAGGTGTTCATGATCACGTCGCCGGAATACACCGTCTGGATGCGTTCGATCTTGTTCGTCGTCCGTTTGTAATAGGCGTCGAGCGAAACGAAGCTTTTCCCGAAGCGTTTCTGCACGCTGACGTCATAGGAGTCCGACATTTCGGGTCTGAGGGTCGGATTTCCCTGGCGGATGGTGTAGGCGTCCTGCCAGGTCTTGAAGGGTTCCAGCTGCCAGCCGCGGGGCCGGTTGATGCGGCGGGTGTAGCTGCCCATCAGCTCGATGTTCTTCGGCAGCTGATAGGAGAGGTGAAGGGTGGGGAAAATGTGCAGGTCGTCCACGACGAAGGAGGAATCCTCGGTGAGGTTGTCGACAAAGCGGTAGGTATATTCCACCCGGACCGCAGGCTGGAATCCCAGAAGGCCGTATTCGCCGGAATACAGGGCATACATGGAGATCACGTTCTGCTGATATTCGACCAGGTGGCTGAAGAGGCCCTGAAGTTCAAAATCCCGGGTCGCGGCATTGTAATGGTAAACGTTGATCCCTTCCTGGCGCCAGTTGAAACGGCCGTCGAAGCCGGCTTCGAACATGTCCGATTCCCGGAGAGGCAGCTGATACTCAAGCTTGGCCTGGATGCTGTTCGAGGGCCCGATCTCCTCGTTCTTTTTGCCTTCGGTCGTGTCCTGCAGGTCGTTCACAAGGTAGGTCTCGGAGATCTCGTCCATATCCCAGTTCGAATAGGAAGCGTTCAGTTTGATCTGATGCACGCGGCTTGATCCGTTGCTCACCGCCACCGGTTTCCCGGACGGAGCGCCGGCGTCGGGGGAGGGTTTGGCTTTTTTGCTTTCGTCCCCGTTGAATTTGTGCGTATAGTCCGCATTGATGCTGTAGCGGGAACCGCCGCGGATGCTGTTCTCGTAACTGATGTAGTCATAGGTGCTGTAAAGCGATTCGTCCAGGGGATTGAAGTATGACACCTCGTAGCCCGTGGCCGACGCCCCGGTGGAAGAGCGCGGACCGAAACGGGTGCTGATCCCGAGGATGTCGTTCTTGCTGATAAACCAGTCGAGTCCCGCCCGAACGCCGTAGCCGCCGCGCGCAAATTCCCGGATTCCTTCCGAGATGAATTCCGCGGTCGTATCGGGATAGAAAAGGGTGCGGTTCACATAGGATTCGCCGGAAAAAATCCGCCGGCTGAAATCGCCGGAGATAAAGAGGTTGATCTTCTTTCCCGTATAGTTGAGCAGGACATTTCCGCCCAGGTCGTTGGTGCCGATATTGAAATTCGCGATCCCGTTGATCCCGATCCGCTGATCGCGCTTGGTGATGATATTGATGATCCCGGCACCGCCTTCGGCTTCGTATTTTGCGGACGCGTTGGTCATGATCTCGATGTTCTCAATGGACGCGGCGGGAATGCTTTCCAGCGCATCCTGCGGCTCGAGGACCGAAGGCCGTCCGTCGATCATGACGGTGAAGCTGGAGCTGCCGCGCAGGGATACGTTCCCCTCGATGTCCACATCCACGGACGGAACGTTCTCCAGGATATCGATCGCGGTGCCGCCCCGGGCGCTGAGGAACTGCGATGCGTCCACGACGCGCTTGTCTATCTTGTAGCTGACGGCGGGCTTCTCGGCCTCCACCAGCACGTCGCCCATTTTGAGGGTGACGGGCTTCAGCAGGACCGACCCGACGTCAAGGGAGCGGGAATCTTCGTCCAGCACGATATTGTCGACGCGTTCCGCCTCATAGCCCATATAGCCGACAACGAGATAATACTCTCCGGCCGGCACATTGAAAATGCGGAAGGTCCCGTCCACACCGGACATGCTTCCGGTGATCACGGCATCGTCGCTTTTCTGGTGGACCGCCACATTGGCGAATTCAAGGACCGTATTGGTCTTTACGTCTTTTACCATGCCGGAAAGAGTGGCTGCGGGAGCAGAGACCGCCATCAGGGCTGCGAGAAAGAAAAGCACAAATTTTTTCATTCCATTCCTTTGTTGTTCGTTCGGTGTGTTGACACATAAAAAGGGAGAAAGTTAATAAGTAATGCAAATTACTTTTAAACCGATCCGATGGCGTCCTTTTCGATATCCTTGAAATAGTTCACCGTGCCCACTTTCAATTCCAGGGTCGCTTCGTCGTCGCAGACGATCAGGCCGTGAGGATGAAGCTGCAGCGCGGAAACGGTCCACATGTGATTGACGCCCTCTTCGACGGCGTGGCGCAGGGCCCGGGCTTTTTTGTAGCCGTTCGCCAGAATGACCACCTCGTCGGCATCCATGAC
>JAFGVT010000052.1 GCA_016937825.1 Fidelibacterota bacterium
CCTGTCCCTCGTTACCGAACTGCTCGGGGCCCTTCAGAAAGAACTTCCCGTCGATCCGCGCCGGCTTTACGTGACCGGACTTTCCATGGGCGGCTACGGGACCTGGGACCTTATTTCGCGCATGCCGGAGATGTTCGCGGCCGCCGCACCGGTCTGCGGGGGCGGGGATGAGAAACAGGCTTCCCGTCTGACGGAACTGCCCGTCTGGGTCTTCCACGGCGCCGACGACACCACCGTCCCGCCGCAGCGTTCCCGGAACATGGTCGATGCCATCCGGGCGGCCGGCGGTAAAAAGATCCGCTATACCGAATACCCCGGCGTCGGACACGGCTCCTGGAAACCCGCCTACGCGGACCCGAAACTCATGAAATGGATGTTCCGGCAGCGGAAGAAATGATGTGACGAGAGCGTAATCCGCCGGAATACCTGCTTGTTGTCCGAAACTTCCTATGCCGTGAAGAAGACGGGCAAAAACAGAATGAAGAAAACCGGTCCAAAACCCTTTACGTGTTCGGACGCAAACGCCGCGCCGCATCGTTTGTTCAGTCGTTGCAAAGCCCTCCGAACTTAAAATGTGGGTGACTGTTCGGGTTGGGAAGAAATTGATCTCAAGCAGTATTTTATTTCCCGGTGACGTGGTGATAAAAAAACGCCTCATCCGGAGGATTTACTGAGATCGCAGGAGCCATGATTTCAAATCCGGAAGACATGAAAAAGAGGGCTCCTCTTTTAGCTGATGGAGCGATATTAGATGCAAGCCTCAAAAACAAAAAGGCAATATGATGAGAGCAAAACGAATTTTCTATGTATGGGCCGCGATATCAATCGTGCTGGTAGGGTGTCATGATAATGATGTTGATATTGATCAGCATCATTTACTGCAGACAAGGCTTCAACAAATGGTTGATACGGCATTAATTGATTATAAGGCGCAGGTCCCGGATTTTCCCGGAGGAATTGCATTAAACGTAATCTCCGGAAATGAATCATTCTTTGTTGGCTCCGGTATGGGAACTTCGCTTAGCGCGCAGGTCCATTTCAGGGCGGCAAGTTGTACCAAAACGTTTACGGCAACGGCAATTCTTTTATTGCACCAGCAAGGCAAACTCAATATCAATGCCCACATTACAGATACCATTCCCGGAACGTCGGAACCCTATGTGCCAAACATTCCCGCTTATGATATCCCGAATAAGAGCTCGATCACTCTATTGGATTTACTGAGGCATCGAGCCGGGGTTTATGATATATCCAATGAAACGATTCCGGATACAATTCCGGCAAATGTTCCCTACAAGGGTATGAACTATCTTGAATACAAAATGGCCCAGGACACCTCACACACCTTTACGTTTGATGAACTGTTAAACGTAGTGGCAGAAACGGGTCTTTCGTATTTCTTCCCGGGAACAGCCTATCATTACTCCAATACGGGGTACTCTATCCTTGGTAAAATCATTGAAAGGGTTTCGGAGCAGTCTTACCGGGACTATCTCATGGAAAATGTGATTCTGCCGATGGGAATGGTCAACAGCTCGATGCCGGTGCTCGGCACTGATCAGGATATACCCGAACCCAATGTTCCCGGCTATGTCCTTTACGACAACGAGGTGTTGAATGTGACCGGTTCAAACATGTCAGCCAACGTTGCCGAAGGAAATCTTATCACAAGCCCCGACGATCTTTCATTGTTCCTGAGCAAGTTGTTATCCGGGCAGGGCGTGTTGAGTTATTATACCGTAAATACCCTGATGATGAATTGTCTGCCGACAGGAGGCATCGGAGCAGGCGGCTACGGATGCGGTTTGAGCTATATAAATAATCTTGGCTACGGACATAATGGCGCCCACGAAGGATATCTCTCGATTATGGCCTATGACCCTGTGAATGATTTTACGGTAGTGGCATTTAGCAACGCATGGAACTTTAATGAATCTATAGACAGCCTGATAGATCAATTAATTAATTTTCTTGAAGCTGCCTGTTACAAAAGCAAAGCAATTATTACAAACGGAATTGAAACGTGAACACGCGGGTCTGCTCCGGCAGCCGGAAAGCAAAATCGAAATAACCCGGAAACCCGCCTGCGCGGACCCGAAACTCATGAAACATATGTTCCGGCAAAAAAAATAAGGCAACAAGCGATCCGGATGAGTCCGGAAGCGCCGAATTCCCGTATTTGGGCCGGGAATGGTTTTATACAATGTGAATTCACCGGATCTTTTGCGAACACGCCGCTGCCGATCCGCATGCCCCGCTTATAACATCCGCTAACCTGCTTCATCCCTTCGCCCCCTCCCGGAAAAAAATATTGTATGAAAATCCGGCCGGTAGTATATTATATCCACTATCAAACCGGCAAGGAGGATGTTATGAGAAAACGCAGGATGTTGTGTCTGTCCTTATTAATGGCAAGTGTCTTGGCGCTTAGCTGCGGGATCTTCAATTTCAGCGGAAAATTCTCACCCCCCACCTGGATACAGGGCACCTGGTCCGACACCTACAGTACGACCACGTATATTTTCGAGACCGAAAATGTAAAACAGACGATCGGCGGGTATACCATCAATCTGGGACTTGCGTATCTGGCCGCCACGATCACGGAAACATCGAACGACTCCCTGTATGAATTCTCGATCGATCAGTCCGATGAGATCGCGACCTACAGATTTGAGAAGACCTCGGCAACGACACTTGACTATACCGTGACCGCCAGTGAGGTCACAAGCCCTGTCGTTGTGCTGACAAAACAATAAACGTTTCCATCCATTGTTGAGCATCCGGCCGTAAACGGCCGGCAGGATGAACCCTTGCGTTTCAAAATACTGGAACGCGGGGGAAGTCCCGCTTATTCTTTTTCCCGGATCTTCTGAAGTTCCCGGAAGCTCATATTGGCCTCAAGGAAATGGATGAAGCCGAACAGGCAGATGGGAATGAGCCCGATCAGATGCTGCAGAAAGGCATAGCTGGCCGCGGTGTTTTTGTCGATGCCCAGCAGGATCAGGGCGGCGACCATCGCGGCGTGAAAGGTCCCGACAAAGCCGGGGGCTGCGGGAATGGCAATGGCGATCATGGCGGTTGCCATCAGAATATAGCTCTCGATAAATCCAAGTTCGATATGGCAGGCCCTGATGCCGGCCCAGTAGGTCAGTCCGGTTACGAACCAGAGAAAAAAACTGTAGAAGATGATCGCGAAGGGGTGGCGGATATCGAACAGCGCCAGCATGCCGTGATGAAGGTTCTCAAAGAAGTCCGCTGCCCTGCCGTGTTTTTTTTCCAGGTAGGTGCTGATCCGGTGGCGCAGGCGATAGTAAGCGAAAAGAACGATAACGAAAAGCGCCAGCAGAACGATCAGCGAGATCCTGACAATGGCAAGCTGCTTGTCCGTCAGCGGAAGGTCGACGAAAAGGGAGAACACGACGACGAACAGGAAAAAGCTCACACCGTCCGTAAAACGTTCGATAATGATGGAAGGAAAGAGCAGCGATCCTTTTTTGTCGATAAACCGGCCGGTCGTGTAGGCGCGGACCACTTCGCCGATCCGGAAGGGGAGAACATAGTTGGTAAAGAATCCTGCGATCGTGCCTTTATACAGGTTCAGGACGGAGAACGATCCCATCGGCAGGAGAAAGATCCGCCAGCGCGCCGCACGGACGAGCAGGACCAGGATCATTCCCAGCATCCCGCCGGCGTACCACCAGAGATCGACCGAACCCAGTTCCTGAAGAAAGGCGGACCACTGAATGCCGCGAAAGGCGATGAACAGACCGGCGAGGGAAATGAGAATACCCAGGATGAGCCGTAACGCTTTATATTTCATGGCGTCTCGGAATATAACATGTTAATGATCTCCTGCAGATCGGGATTTTCTTCCCGCAATTTAGAGATCACCTCCAGCTGCCGGGAAAAGGGCATCTCGGTGAAGCGCAGTTTCATTTCATCGATAAAGGCTTCATCCGCGCCGTCGATCTCTTCTAACTGCTTTTCAAAAGAAGAGATCACCTTAAGGGTATCCTGCTGCGGGGATAAAAGAGCGTCCAGGCGGTCGCGAATGTCGCCCTCGCGCATATAGGGCTGAACGAGCTTCTCATACAAGGAAGGGGCGAAATTACCCAGAAGGCGGTAAGAAACGGACTTGTCTTTCAGGTCGCTTCCCAGGGAGTCGGAGGGGATGGCCAGGAGCAGCCAGAAGATCAGGCTCATGATGATCGCGGCTTTCAGGGCGCCGAGAAAGAGTCCGCCGAGACGGTCTAGCCAACCGAGCTTGATCGCATGGATGATCGTCCGAAGGAAATACCCCGCCAGCTGGGCGATAAGGATCACGATAATGAAGATCAGCGCGTAGCCGATAATGTCCGCCGCCTGCGGCGATAAATTGAACTGCATGATCAGAATGTCGCTTGCCCAGGCGCCGAGGTTGGCGGCGACGATGATCCCGAGTACCAGTCCCGCCAGCCGGAAGGCACTGTTCAGAAGGCCCTGCTGATAGGATTTGTAGATCAGGATCAGGGCGACCAGGATCGTAATGATATCAACCCAATACATCTTAACCCCCTAACAGTTTGGTTACGACGGCCTGAACCCGTTTCCCGTCCGCTTTTCCTGCGACGGCTTTCATGGCGGGTCCCATGACCCTGCCCTTGTCCGCGGGGGACGTAACCCCGGTCTCGGCGATGATCTTTTTGACGATGGCTTCGATGGCGGCGTCCTCCATTTCGGCCGGCAGATAGGTGCGGATCAGTTCCAGTTCGGCCTGCTCGATCTCCGCAAGGTCACGGCGGCCTGCCTGCGTATAGGTTTGAATGGAATCTAGACGTTCTTTCGCCGCTTTTTTCAGGACGGCCAGTTCTTCGGCTTCGTCCAGATCCTTGATCAGGGCGATCTTTTTTTCGCGCAATTTGGAGATCAGCATCCGCAGGGTGCGGACCGTGTCGGCGTCCTTGCTCAGCATGGCCTTTTTCAAGTCGGACTGGAGTTTTTCTGTAAAATTCATCGTGTGCCTCAATAGGAATTAATCGATATTTTACAAATGAAATATTTTATTAAAAAGGTTTTTATTGTATTTTGCGCCTGATGACAGGAACGAAATAATGAAGAAAACACCTTGTTCCCTTTTTGAGCAAGCTGAGTTATCCGTTCTGGGACTGATGTCCGGAACGTCCGCCGACGGGCTGGATATCTGTCGGGTGGAATTTTCGGGTTTCGGCAAGTACCCCGCCTACCGGGTCACTTATTCGGACTTTATTCCCTATCCCGAGGATTTCTCCGCCGCTTTCAAGCGGCCGCTGGACTTGTCCGGCGCCGGGATCGCCCACTGGAACATGGCGTGGGGGAAGTGGGTGGGAACGATTGTCAAGGCGCTTCCCGTGAGCGCGGACATCATCGCCAGCCACGGGCAGACGCTCCTGCACCGGCCGCCAGATTATACGCTGCAGATCGGAGAAGCGGTCTGCGTGGCGCAGATCAGCGGCATGCCGGTGGTCTGCGATTTCAGAACGGCCGATGTGGCGCTGGGCGGCCAGGGCGCGCCACTTATCCCTGTAGTTGATGAATTTCTCCTGCGCCGGGAGGAGGGTGCGGTCATTGCCCTGAACATGGGCGGTATCGCCAATCTGACCTATTTGCCGCCGCGATCTTCAAGCGATCCCGTGATCGCCTGGGATACCGGCCCCGCCAATACCCTGATCGACAAGGCGGTGATCGAATTCACCCGGGGCGCCGCACAGTACGACGATCGGGGTGCCTTTGCCCGGAAAGGCCGGCTCGACCCGGTCCTGCTCGATCACCTGATGGAGCATCCTTACCTGAAGCAGCCCGTTCCCAAGTCGGCCGGACAGGAACAGTTCGGGTTTGACTATTATCTTGATCTTAAAAATATCATAAGCCTTAATAACGACAACGACTGGCTTTCCTTTATCCGTACGCTGACCGAATTCACCGCAAAGTCCATCCACCGGGAGATCATATCCCGTTTGAACGATCCCGGATCGGTCGCCGTATTATATGCCAGCGGCGGCGGCGCGGAAAACACCTTCATCATGGAGCGGCTTTCCGAACTGTTCGGGGGGACGGAGATAAAAAAATTCGATATGCCCGGCATCGACAGCGGCAGCAAGGAAGCTTTCGGGTTCGCCTACCTCGGCTACCTCTTCCTTCGGCAATTGCCCGGGAATATCCCGAGCGTCACCGGCGCTTCCCGTGAGGCCGTGCTGGGGAAACTGGTATGGTAAAGAGCGGAGATTGAGGTTAAGATTAAGGTTAAGATTAAGATTAAGATTAAGATTGAGATTGCTTGATCTCGGAAGCATCGGAGCTAATCCAGTCTTGCCAGCAGTTCGTAGACCATGATCCCGTAGGCAACGGCCACATTCAACGACTGTTTCATTCCGAACATGGGGATCTCCACGGCGGCATCGGCATAGGCCAGCACTTCTTCCGAGATCCCTTCCACTTCGTTCCCGATGACAAGACAGAGGGGAAAACGATAGTCCGCCTCCCGGAAATTCACCGAAGCGGACGTATGCTCAAGGGCGACGATCGGAATATGCCGTGATTTAAAATACTCCAGGACGGGGATGATATCGGGATGGTGTTCCCAGGGAACGTTGTTCTCGGCGCCGATCGCCGTTTTGGCGATCTCTTTGCGGGGAGGTGTTCCCGAAATGCCGGCCAGATAGATGTTTCCGATACCGGCTGTCTCCGAGGTCCGGAAGAGGGACCCCACATTGTGCAGGGAGCGGATATTGTCCGCGATCACAAAGATCGGGCGCCGGTCGGCGTGAAGGAGGGCAAGTTCGCCGGGCCGTGAACTTTTGATGGTTTCGTGGCTGTGTTTACGGATGCTCATGGCGGTGATCCGCTTCCCAGTCCATAGCCGCCTGCAGGCGGTCTCCGACCGGGGGATGCGAATAGTACATCCATTTGATGAAGGGCGTCGGATAGGCGTTGGACAGGTTCCGGTTCGCAAGTCCCGCCATCGCGCGCTGAAACGCTTCCGGGTCCGAAGTTCGGTCCAGGGCGTAGCGGTCCGCCTGCCGCTCAAAATAGCGTGAAAGCGCGTGCGCCAGGGGACTGACAATGATCATGTTCAAAAAACCGAAGCAAAGAAAAAAGACGGGCAAGGCGGCCAGCATGCTGTCGAAACCGGAAAGGTAATCCGGATGGATCCAGAGCATGATGTGATGCGACAGAAAGAAAGTAAGCAGTTGAAAGAGCGCGCCGATAAAAATATTCTTGACGATATGCCGGTGCTTATAATGACCGACCTCGTGCGCAATGACCGTTTCCAGTTCGTCCGTCCGCATGTTCTTCAAGATATTGTCGCTGAGTACCACGCGCCGGGTCCTGCCCAAACCGCCCAGGAAGGCATTTTCTTTTTTCGTCTGACGGCTCATGTCCTGAAGATAGAACCCTTTGATCTTCAAGCCGCCCTTTTCCAGAATACTGCCAAGACGCTGCGTGAGGTCCTGATCTTCAATGGGGGTGTATTTGTTGAACAGGGGAAGGATCACCACCGGGTAAAGGGTCGCAAAGATCCCTGAAACCAGGATCATGGCGCAGGCAGCCCAGAACCACCAGTATCCGGGTGAAAAGCGGAAGGCAAGGAAAAGCACCAGTGCAAGCAGGGGCGTGATGATCAGATTGACCGCAAATCCTTTGAACTCATCTCCGAAGAACTGCCTTTTGTTCTGATTGGAAAATCCGTAGGCGTGTTCGATCCGGTATCCCGAGAGATAGGAGAAGATCAGGTCCGTCGGCAGAGAGATAAAGGACAGAGCCCAGAGGAAGAGGAGGAAGCGAAATGCGGGGAAGTCGGGCAGACGGCTCAGCAGCGGCCGGCTTATCCAGAGGATGAACACAAGGCTGATCAGGAATCCGGACACGAGCTGATAAAATGAAAGCCGGCGTTTTTGTGTTTCATACCTGCGTGCCCGAAGCTGTTTTTCCGGGTCAAGGAAAGGGTGTATGACGGTCATGATCTTATTTTTCCACTAAGAATATTTCGGGGATATCCTGACGCAGTTTCCAGTAGCATGCCAGCGCGCTCTGCAGAGAGTCGAAATCCCCGATGATCACGCGATAGAGCGTTCCCGTGTCGCCGGAGGTCTTCTCGACGTAGCCCAGGTATTCAAATTCTTCCTGGACCCGGCGGGAAAGCGTGACCGCATCCATGCGCTTGGCTGCGGCATAGACCTGGACGCCGTAACGTTTTGCTGCTGACGGATCTTTTCTTTCTGAACGCAGGACCGGGTTGCAGGGATCGGCCGCGGGTGATTCCAGATTGGGACCCAGCGAACGGAAAAGTTCCGTGTAGACCGCGGTCGGTTCCGCCGAAGCGCCTTCCACAACGGTATACAGGACCGAGGTCGGATGGATCGAGTAGATCCCGAGACTGTCCGCAGCGGACCGGGATATCCAGAACAGGTCCGGAGCATCATAGATCCGGTCGTTAACCAGCAGGGAAATGCGCTTCCCGGTTTGAACGTAAAGGAGTTCAACCCGCGAGCCCAAAGGCAGGAATTCGTGCGCCGCCGTGAGGGCATCCTGGGAAAAAACGTCCCCGCTTGCGGTAATTTCACCGTCGAACCCGTCATCATATATGACCACGAAGGACTCGGTCTGTCCGAAGAGCAGGATGATCATGCCCAGTGCGAGGAGCCCGATGAACGATCTTTTCATGCTTGCGTCCTTTAAGCTAAAATGAATAGCCGATGTTTACGGCGGCCTGCAGCAGCATCGATCCGTTGACGGAAGGATCCAGCGGAATAATATACTGTATTTTTGGGGTAATCCGCCAGTTTTTTAGCGAAATGTAGGTGCTCAGCTGTGCGCTGAAGTCCGAAAAGCCTCGGTCGATCACCCGGTCCGCCCGGGTATAGGAAAGCAGGTTCACTCCCGCCGAGAGGGCCAGATTGACCGGCAGAAAGAGGTCGAAATTATACCCGCCGGTAAATTTCCAGTACCAGCTTTTCAGCATGACGTCAAAATAGGTTTCAATATAGTAGGGGATGATCGAGACAAGATCCGAAAAGGCAAGGCCGAATTCCAGGGTCAGGAAGGGCATGCCGGGCACGGCGGGATAGAGGTAGGCGGTCATATTGCCGGAAGCGACAAAGCGCTC
>JAFGVT010000053.1 GCA_016937825.1 Fidelibacterota bacterium
AAGGCGGGCGAAGCGGTCATGCCTTACATCGTCGTGGTGATCGACGAACTTGCCGACCTGATGGTCAGCGCCCTCGGACGCGGGGAGATCGAGCTTCCCATCCAGCGCCTGGCCCAGAAATCCCGCGCCGTCGGTATTCATCTGGTCGTCGCGACCCAGCGGCCCTCCGTCGACGTGATCACCGGCGTGATCCGGTCGAACTTCCCGGCCCGCATCGCCTTCAACGTCGCGACCAAGACCGACAGCCGGACCATTCTGGACATCAACGGGGCCGAACAGCTGCTCGGCAGGGGAGACCTGCTGTATCTTCCGCCGGGACGATCCGAACCGATCCGCCTGCACAATGCCTATATTTCACTGGAAGAGATCGAGAATGTTCTGAAGCATATCCAGCAGCAGCCGCGGAAAGCCGATCATTACTGCCTGCCCACCGCCATCGAGCCCGATATCGACGAGGACGAGGACGAAGATTTTCAGACCGGCGGACGGGACGCGCTCTTCAATGAAGCCCTGAAGCTGGTCATCCTGCATCAGCAGGGTTCGGCCTCCCTTCTGCAGCGGCGTTTGAAGGTCGGCTACAGCCGGGCGGGCCGCCTGATCGACGAACTGGAGGAAGCCGGGATCGTCGGCGCCTCCCTGGGTTCGAAAGCCCGGGAAGTCCTGGTCGGCCGCGAATACCTTGACCATCTTGATTCCATGAACAACGGATCCTCTGATAAGGACGATGAATGAAACACATCCAGAATATCGTTTATCCCTACCGGAACGCCGAATTGCTCATCGATTACACCCTTCCCGATATCCCCTCCGACGTCACCCTTGTCCTGGGGCACGGACGGTACAACGACATGGACCAGCCCTTGCTCAAGTACCTCAGCACCGTCCTGTCCAAAGAGAACGTCAATGTCGTCCGCTTCAACTATCCCTTTACCGAGACCCGTCCCCGGATCATTTCCCTGCGCCGCTGCATGACCGCCTACCGGGCGGTCCTTGAGGACCTTCAGGGCGAGCTTCCCGGAACGAAATTCCTTTTTGCCGGGGGCAAATCGCTCAGTGCGCTGATCAGTTCGCGCCTCAATCCTCAAAACGCTTCCGGTTTTGTTTTTTTGAGCCGGCCGCTGAGCACTCCCGGCATCCGGATCCCGATCCCGCACAAACCCCTGTTCCGGATCAAAAAGCCCATGCTCTTCGTCAACGGTGCGGAAGATACGCTTTCGGACCGCGGACGGCTGGAACTCCTGATGGGCGCGCTGAATCCCCATGCGCACCTGATGCTCATTCCCGAGGCCGGACATTCGCTGGAACTTCTTCCCGGAGCGAAGCGTAGTCAGGAAGAACTTTACAAAGAGATCTCCGATGTTCTCTTGTGGTTCATGAGCGATGTTATTGAGAAACAGCTGAAGAATTGAGTGCCATGTTCCGCTTTGCTTATCCTTATATCTTTCTTCTGATCCTGCCCGCCGGCGCCGTTTTCGCCGCCGCCTTTTTTCTGCAGCGCAAAAAGAACCGCGCGATGCGTGTCGGATCGACCCGTTCCTTCGGAACGAAGCACTCGATCTTTTATTACAAACTTCTGGTCCCCGGCCTGCTGTTCTTTGCCGCCGCCGTTCTGCTGATCGCCGCTCTGGCGCGTCCGCAGATCGGGAACGTCAACCGCGATATCCGGCGCAAGGGGATCGACATCATGCTGGCCCTGGACATTTCCGGGTCCATGCAGCTGAACGATTTCAAACCGAACCGCCTGGAAGCCTCCAAAGAGGTGGCGAAGAATTTCGTTTTGGACCGGGAGCAGGACCGGATCGGACTGGTCGTTTTTGCGGGCGAATCCTTTCTGCAATGCCCTCTGACCACCGACTACGATGTCGTATCCAACCTGATCGCGGCGATGGAGATCGCCCCGCAGTCCCTGGACGGCACCGCGATCGGACTGGCGATCAGCAACTGCATCAACCGCCTGCGGGACACGGAATCCCGGAGCAAGGTCATCATTCTGCTGACCGACGGCGAGAACAACGCCGGCGATATCGATCCCATGACCGCGGCCTCGTTCGCGAAAGAGTTCGGGATCCGCATCTATACCATCGGCATGGCCGGCAGCGGGGGCGTGACGCAGCAGGGATTCTTCACCCAGCGCATCCCGCCGCTGAACGACCGGCTGCTGCGCGCGATCTCCGATGAAACGGACGGCCGCTTTTACCGCGCCGATTCCGACGAACAGCTGAAAGCGGTCTGGGACGAGATATCTTCTTTGGAAAAGACCGAGATCGACGCCCGCCAGTTCATGGACTGGGACGAGCGCTTTTTCGGCTATATCCTCGCCGCGCTGATCTTTTTTCTGGCAGGATACGTTCTGCGCAACCTGATCTGGAGGAGGAGCGGATGCTGAGCTTATCCTATCCCCATCTTCTGTGGCTGCTTCTGCTTGTTCCCCTGCTGCTGATCCTGGAAAACATCATCCGGATCAAGCGAAAAAAACAGCTGGAGGCCCATATCGATCCCGCCATGGTCCCTCGCCTCTATCCGGAAGACGAACGTTCGCTGACCGGCGTGAAGCGCGTTCTGTATATCCTCTCTCTTGTCATGATGATCCTCGCCGCCGGCGGGTTCCGGCTTGGTTCGGGATTAAAGGAACTGAGGCAGGAAGGCATGGACGTGATCGTCGCCCTGGACCTTTCGGCCAGTATGTCGGCACAGGATATCTCGCCGTCCCGCCTGGAACGCTCGAAATACGAAGTGAAGCGCCTGATCTCCCAGTTGAAGGGCGACCGGATCGGCCTGATCGCCTTTGCCGGCGTCCCTTACCTGCAATGTCCGATCACCTCCGACTACCGGACCGCGGGCATGATGCTGGAAATGATGGACACGGACCTCCTGCCGGTGCAGGGGACCGCCTTTGCCGACGCCATTCAGAGCGCCTGCGACGCGTTTCCCGATGAGAACCAGAAATTCAAGGCCATCATTCTGATCAGCGACGGCGAAGATCACGAGCAGGAGATCGAATCCGCGGCGAAGCGGGCCGCCGAAGAAGGCGTCGTCATCTATACCCTGGGTGTCGGGACGCTGAAAGGCGCCACGATCCCTGTGTATGACAAGCAGGGCAATCTGATGGATTATCTTCGCGACAACAACGACCGTGTTATTACGACGGTCCTGCAGGAAAACACCCTGAAACAGATCGCTACGCTTACCCGGGGCAGGTATTACCGCCTCGGTGCCGTCCAGGACCCCATCGGCGCCATTTACCAGCATATTCTTCACGGCGACCGGCAGGAGTACCAGACCCACGAATTCGCCCGTTACCGGGAACTGTATCTTATTTTCGCCGCGCTCGCACTGCTGCTGCTGCTGACAGCGGCGCTTCTGCCCGAGAGCGTGAAAAAGCGGGGGGCGCGCTGAGCCCTGCGAGCCTTTTGATCTGTCGTTAATTTCACCCTGAACCGACGTTTTTGCATTCATCCTATTTGCGGAGGCTGATATGGGCACACTTCAACCGGCACCCGCGGCGCTGCTCTTTCAGGCGGCGGCCGTGAACGATCCGGACCTCTTGACCCGGACCGGATCCCTTCTGGAGAGCGCTTACGGCCCGCTTCTCGCTCAGTACGGCCCTTTCCGCTTCGACGCTTTCAGTTCCTATTACCGCGCCGAAATGGGCGCACCCCTGTGGAAAATGTTCTATATCTTCTCGCGCGTCATCACGCCGGAACACATCCACCGCTACAAGCTTGAATCGCAATCCATTGAATCCCTGTTTTCCCC
>JAFGVT010000054.1 GCA_016937825.1 Fidelibacterota bacterium
AGCGACGTGCCGGGGTCGGAACCGGAAAGCAGTACCGCAAGGTTGTACGCCGCGACCGGCCCCGGATCCAGCCCGTAGGAGGTCTGAAAGGCCTTCACGGCGTCCCCGTGACGTCCGGTCTCCGCGTAGAGCAAGCCCGTATTGAGGTGCGCCTGCGCGTGGTGGGGATCGCGGGAGATGGCGGATTCAAGATAATATAAAGCGGAATCGGTCCGCCCGAGTTCGTAGTAGAGAAGGGCAAGGTTCACGGCGGCTTCTGTAAATTCCGGACGGAGCCTCAGGGCGCGAAGATAGGCGTCGCGCGCTTCGCTGAAGCGCTGTTGTTCTTCATGCAAGTGCGCCAGATTATAGTGCGAGACCTCATTGTCCGGAAAGACTTCCAGGCTTTGCCGGTATTCCGCAAGCGCGTCGGCAAACGCTGCACGGGTTCCGGAAGGCATATCCTGAAGCCGAACGCCGGCCAGTTCCGCGGCGGCGCGGATCCTCACAAGCCGGACGGGATCGCCGCAGAGCAGGGAAAGCCGTTCGATCAATTCGCTGTTCAGGTAGGGGCCCAAGGCGCCGGCTGCCGAAGCGCGGACCAGCGGCGAGGGATCTTCCAATTTTTCGAGGAGGTAGGGGATCATGCGTTCGTCGTGCAGTGAATTCAGGCTTCGGATGATCGCCGCCGCGATCATTTCGTCCCCGCATCCGCTTAAATACGCCAGAGTGTTCTCAAGCAGGTCGGAACGTCCCTGTCTGAGCGCATTAAGATAGGAGGACCACTCCAGGGTCTCGCTCTGGAATTGTCCCGAATACCGGCTCAGGAGGACCGAATCGGCCCAGGCGGGTGTTTTCCCCGTGTGACAGAGATTGCAGGCGTTAGGAGACTCGTATGCAAGCGTTGCGGCGGGTGCGGGCGGCCGCATGGAGTGATCGGAGCGCGTCATGCGCGCAAAAACGGTCTTGGGCATGTGGCAGCTGACGCACACGTTTCCCGGCGACCCTTCTTTGTGGTAAGTGTGCGGAACGGGGTTTGCCACCCGGGCTTCATGGCAGGGGAGGCAGGAGGCATTCGGATCATCCTTTTGCCGGTAGCGCCCGCTGGAGGTGTGACAGTGCAGACAATCCAGCTTGCTGTTCCGGACGCAGGGGGACATTCGCCAGGAGGTAAAGGTATAGTTTTCGCCCAGATCGCGTCCGTCGGGATAGAAGTCGGGATGTTCGATCCCCACCAGGTCGAAATGCTGGAAATACGCTTCGCCCGCCACATACTGCGGCGTCAGCGGAATCTGCTTCGCATGGCAGTAGGAACAGACGGCGTTGACGATATCGGCATCCCAGCCGCGGGACTGCGTAAAGGTCATCAGATGGACGGAGTCGGGAACGGTGCCCCGGTCCCGGGCTTCGAGGAAGATCCGGTTATGCTTTTCGGCTGGACCGTGGCAGGTTTCGCAGTTGATCCCGGATTCCAGCCAGAGGGTTTGGTAACTGTCGTCCCGGATGTCGTAAACGGAGGTCAATTGACTGACATGGCAGGAAAAGCAGGCGGTGTTGAAGGTATAGCGGCGGTCGGTCCAGGGGAGGGCTTCATCCGGCATCTCCTGATGAAAGCGGATGCCGGACGAGGTGATGTCGAACCAGGTATTTTGACTGACATCGTATCCCAGCGGCAGGGTCTGCAGTTTGCCTTTTTCCTGCGGCGTCAGAAAATAATAGACATATTTGCCTCCCAGAACATGGGATATCCGGTATCTTCTGCGGCTTTTCTTTTCCACCATGAACCCGCCGCGGGACCTCAGCCGGTATTGGAACGCGTCGTCGCCGACCGTCACAAAGGTATCGCAGGGGCTCAGATGCGTTCCGGCGAAATCCCTGTCGAAATCCATCATCGCCCGGGCATGGTGCGAGTTTTCCCAGAGATCGTAAAATCGCTCATGACACTCGATGCAGGAGCGTGATCCCATGTAGGCGCTGCCCGTTTTATCGCAGGAGCTTAGAAGTAAAAAGGCAATACTTAGTGCGGCGAGCTGTTTCATGATGATAAATTCAGGGAAAGACGCTTTAAAACAAAGAAAAAAATGATCTGTTATCGGAATGGCCGCGTGAACGCGTTTCCGGCCTCACGCCCGGAGCGACAGGTCCCCGATGATCTTGATCATATTCCCGTCGCGTTCGACAAAAAGTTCCCGTCCTGGAAAGGCCTTCGGCAGGCGGTCGCGCAGTTCCCGGATCGCATCGTTCTCGATCCGTTCGATCACATCCCCGGGGACACTGTGCAGGGTTTTCAGGTCGATGTCAATGATGTACCCGCGGCCTTTTCGCGAGCCCAGCCCGAGCGTGAATTCCCCGCGAATGTCGAAGAGTCCGTCATGGGATCTGCTGGACGTGCTGCCGTGCTCCCTTCGTGCCGGATGAAGGGGATAGTCGCTGCCGTAACGGTCTTCAAGGATCTCGTCGATCGTGTCAAGCACCTTTTTCAGAGTGCTTTCCCAGGTGACGAGATAGGGATGCCTCATGATTTGTCTTCCAGAGAGTGGACGACCAGTCCGCTCTGCAGTTTGGGTTCGAACCAGGTGGTTTTCGGCGGCATCAGCTCATCGGCGTCGGCAATCTCCATGAGCTGCCGGACCGTGATGGGAAACAAGGCGAAGGCGGCGGCCATCTCGCCGCTGTCGACCAGCCTTTGCAATTCCTCAAGACCGCGGCTCCCGCCGATAAAGTCGATGCGTTTGTCTTTGCGGAGGTTCTCTATCCCCAGGATGGGCGACAGGATATGTTTTGTGAGCAGGGCGGAGTCCACCTTTTCAACCGGACGCGCATGGGCGTAATGTTCGGGGTGAAGCGTAAGCCTGTACCACCGATGCTCAAGATAAAGCGCCATGTCATGCTCGGCCGCGGGCCGGGCGGACAGGGCGTCGGGGACTTCCTTGACGGTAAAATCATGACGGATGGAGCCGAGGAATTCCTCCGGGGACAAGCCGTTCAGATCCTTTACGACCCGGTTGTAATCGATGATCTTCAGCTGGTTCGCGGGAAAGAGCACGGAAAGGAACCAGTTGTATTCTTCGTTCCCCGTATGATGAGGATTTGACTCGCGGCGGGATTTGCCGACCATGGCGGAAGCTTTCGAACGATGATGCCCGTCCGCGACGTAGACCTGATCGATCAGGGAAAAGGCCTTGGTCAGCCGGGAAATGGCGTCCGGATCGGAAAGCACCCAAAGGGTGTGACGGACATTTTCTTTCGTCATATAGTCGTAGTCCGGTTCTCCGGTAATGCTTTGGGCGACCAGGGTGTCAATGACGATGTCCCGGGGATAGGTGAAGAACACCGGACCGGTATTGGCATTGACCGTATCGATATGGGTGATGCGGTCTTTTTCCTTGTCTTCCCGTGTCAGTTCATGGATCCTGACCTTTCCTTCAAGGTAATCGTCAATGTGCTGGACCGCAAGAAGTCCGGTCTGGGAACGGCCGTCCATGCTCTGACGGTAAATGTACATGCAGGGTGTATCGTCCTGGAGCATCCAGTTCGTCCGGAATTTGACCATATTATCAGCCGCCTTGCGGTAAACGGCCGGATCGTAGAGGTCGGTGGTGTCGGGCAGGTCCACTTCGGATTTGACCACATGCAGGAAGCTGTAAGGGTTGTTCTTGACCAGTTCCCGCGCCTCGGCGGAATCGACCACGTCATAGGGGGGAGAGGCGATGCGCGACGCGAGTTCTTTCTGCGGACGGATACCATAGAATGCTTTGATCCTGACCATGATCATCTCCTTAAGTAGATAAACGAAAAATAGCGGAAAAACCAAAATAAAACAACAATAATCATATGAATAACAGTCATTTATGCGATATAATGACCTAATTGAAATTCGACATTTCAGGCAAGATTCTTTCAACGAACCGCAGCTTTACCGGAGGTTTTTTGAAAAAAAGGAGGATTTGCCTGATAAATGATAAATTGTTCGAAATTCCGTGAATTGTTTGTTAAGGAAAAAAGCGCCCCTTCCGGGACGCTATAAAGCAATGATCATAAGCAAGTGAAAATTGAGGATCAGCCTTTCAGGGCCTTTACGATCTTCTCGGCGATCTCAACGCCGACCCGGTCCTGAGCTTCCGCCGTAGAGGCGCCGACATGGGGGGTGCAGGAGACATTCGGATGCGAGATCAGGGCAAGATTGTCCGTCGGTTCGCTGACGTAGACGTCAAGTCCGGCCCCGGCGACCTTCCCGCTGTTCAGAGCGTCCAGAAGATCCGCTTCATCGATCACGCCGCCGCGTGCGCAGTTGATAAGGTAAACCCCGTCCTTCATTTTTGCAATGGCCTCCTTGTCGATCAGGGGTTTCGGCTGTTTGGGAACGTGGAGCGAAATGAAATCGGCCGTTGCCAGCACGGCGTCCATCCCGACAAGACTGACATCCAGTGCGGTCTCTTTGACAACGGGATCGCAGGCGATGACCTTCATGCCGAGCCCCAGCGCCTTTTGCGCCGTCAGCTGGCCGATCTTGCCGAAACCGATGATACCCAGTGTCTTGCCCGCAAGCTCGATGCCCTTGAATTTCTTTTTTTCCCATTTGCCTTCGCGCAGGGTGATGTTGGCTAAATGGAGAAAACGCGCCAGCACGAACATGTGCCCGATCACCAGCTCCGCCACGGAAGCGGAATTTGCCGCCGGGGTGTTCAGCGTCGGGATGCCTTTGGATTTTGCATAGGCATGGTCGATGTTGTCGATACCGGCGCCGCCGCGTGCGATCACTTTCAAGTTGACGCCGGCGTCGATCACGTCCTTCGGGATCGTCGTGGCAGAACGGACCAGAACACAATCGTAGGCCGGAATGGCCTTAACGAGGGCTTCCGGTTCATAAAAGTGAATGTCAAAGTCAATGCCCGCTTCTTTAAGGATCGCCTGCCCCTGAGCGCTGAGACCGTCAGTGATCAATACTTTCATCCTATTCTCCTTTGATTATTTAGTTATATTTAACAATTCCCTAATCATTGTCGTTTCATTCAGCAAAATGACAGATTATTATCAAAAATCAGTTTTATAATTTAATAAAAAAAATGTACATTACGCTGTTTTATTTTCACTATCGTAATTTTGCAGACGCTTTCCGCGGAGGGAAAATGAGTAAAAGAGAAGTACTGCTGCTGACCATCACCGGACAGGACAAGCCCGGCTTGACGACCAGCATCACGGAAATACTGTCGGAATACAAGGCGGATATTCTCGATATCGGTCAGGCGGTCATTCACAACAGCCTGTCCCTGGGCATGCTGGTGGAGATCGAGGATATCCATACCTCCAATATTTTAAAGGATCTGTTGTACAAATCCTACGACCTGGACATTAGCGTCAAATTCAACCCCGTTCATTCGCAGGACTACCGGGACTGGGTGAAACAGCAGGGGAAGGGGCGTTATATCGTCAGCATGCTGTCGCGCAGGATCACCGCAAAGCAGATCGCTGCGGTGACCAACATTATTTACAAGCAGGGATTGAACATTGACATCATCAACCGGCTCACCGGGCGCGTCCCTCTGGACCCCGAGAAGAACAACAGCAAGGCCTGTGTCGAATTCTCCGTACGGGGCATCCCCGCGGACGAAGAAAAAATGAAATCGGAATTTTATAATCTCACGCAGGATATTGAAGCAGATATCGCCTTCCAGCACGACGACATCTACCGGAAGAACCGTCGTCTTGTCTGCTTCGACATGGACTCCACCCTGATCCAGGCGGAATGCATCGTGGAACTCGCGAAACGGCACGGTGTCGGCAAGGAGGTCCATGAGGTGACCGAAGCGGCCATGCGCGGGGAACTGGATTTCAAGGAAAGCTTCACGAAACGCGTCGCCCTGCTGAAGGGGCTCGACGTCTCCGTCATGCAGGAGATCGCGGACGAGCTGGTCATCACCGAGGGCGCGGAACGTCTGATCGGGTCGCTGAAGGCTTTCGGATACAAGATCGCGGTCCTTTCGGGCGGTTTTACCTTCTTTGCGAGGGAATTGCAGAAAAAACTCGGGATCGACTATATTTATGCCAACGACCTTGAAGTGGCGGACGGAAAGCTGACGGGGAACTATCTCGGCGATGTCGTGGACGGCGAACGGAAAGCGCAGCTCATGAAGCTGATCGCGCAGATGGAGCACATTCAGCTTGAACAGGTGATCGCCGTGGGAGATGGCGCAAATGACCTGCCCATGATCAACGCCGCCGGGCTCGGGATCGCGTTCCACGCAAAACCGCTGGTCCAGCAAAACGCCCGTCATGCGATCTCGACGGTCGGACTTGACGGTATTTTATATCTCCTGGGGTATCGCGACCGCCATCTGGCGCAGCGGGAAAGGAAATGATCAGTCCTTGGATTCCAGTTTTTCCTGCAGTTCAAGCCAGCGCTCTTCACACTCGCTCAGGTGATGCAGGATCTTTTCATGTTCCCGGCCGTAGCGGTGCATTTCCTGAATGGAAAGGTTTTTAAAATCCGGTGAAATGAAGAGCGCATCCAGCTGCTGTTTTCTGAGCTCATAGGACGCGATCTTCTTGTCGAGGCCGACCAGTTCGCTTCGGACTTCTTTCAAGGCGAGATACCGGGCCTGGCGCGCCTCGGCTTCCATGCGTTTCTGAGCCTTTTTGTCGTTCTCGGTGTCCCTCTTTCGCATCTTTTCCGCCTCTTCCGCCTCCGGAAGCAGGAATTTCTGCTCATATTCGGAATAATTCCCCAGGAATTCCCGGGCATGCCGGTTCCTGAAATGGATGACCTTGGTCACCAGCATGTCCAGAAAGAAACGGTCGTGGCTGACGATCAGAACGGACCCGCGGAAATCGTCCAGCGCGGATGCCAGGATCTCCTTGCTCTGCATGTCCAGGTGGTTGGTCGGTTCGTCCAGGATCAGGAAGTTCGCCCTGGACAAGAGAAGCTTGATCAGGACCAGACGGCTTTTTTCCCCGCCGCTCAGCACGGAGACGGGTTTGTCCACATCATTGCCCGAAAAAAGGAAACGGCCGAGCAATCCGCGTACCTCGCCCCGCGGCAGATTGGGCGCGGCGTTCCATATTTCATCCAGCACCGTATTTCTGCCGTCGAGCTGATCCAGATGATGCTGCGCAAAATATCCGATGGTCAGGTTGTATCCGAGTTTCAACTGGCCGCTCTTCGGGGTCAGTTCGCCGGTGATCAGCCTCATCAGGGTCGATTTTCCGATACCGTTCGGACCGACAAGGGCGGCTTTTTCGCCGCGCCGTATCTCAAAGTCCGAATCTTCGCAGATCGTGAGCGCCCCGTAGGAAAACGCCAGTTTTTGTGCCGCAACGACCGGATCGCCGGAACGTTCGCAGGGTGAAAACGAGAAACGGATCTGTGCGGCGGAATGATCGACCTCTTTGACGGTGATCTTTGAAAGCTGCTTGATGCGGCTCTGGACCTGGCGCGCCTTGCTGGCCTTGTAGCGGAAACGGTCGATGAACTGTTCCATGTGGGCGATCTTGCGCTGTTGGTTCTTCATCATGGCGAGTTCATGTTCGATGCGCTGTTCTTTTTGTATCTCGTAATCGGTATAATTTCCGGAATAGACCGTGACGTTCCCGTTCTCCACCTCGATCACGCTGTCGATCAGCTTGTCGAGGAAATAGCGGTCGTGAGAGACGAGGATAAGCGTCCCGCGGTAGGACGACAGCAAGCCTTCCAGCCATACGAGGGTTTCCATGTCCAGATGATTGGTCGGCTCGTCCAGCATCAGGCAGTCCGGTTCGTCCAGCAGTATTTTCGCCAGGGCGATGCGCATCTGCCAGCCGCCCGAAAATTCCGATACGGGACGGTTGAAGTCAGGCTCCCGGAAGCCCAGTCCTGTCAGGATCTCTTTCGTGCGCGCCTCGGACTGATAGCCGTTCAGGCGATGGAAACGTTCCTGCAGGCGGTCGTATTCTTCGAGCAATTGCGGGGTGGGCGTTTCCGAGATACGGATCTCATGATCGCGCATGCGCTGCTCGATCTCGAAGACATGGTCGAAAACGGTCAGCACCTCCGCAAGAAGGGGCGTCTTTGCTGCATTATAGGCGATCTCCTGAGGAAGATAGGCGACGTTCGTATCCCGGGGAACAACAACCTGTCCGGAACTCGGTTCCATGAGCCCCGCGATCATTTTCAGCAGGGTCGACTTCCCCGACCCGTTCTGTCCGATCAGGCCCGAATGTTTTCCCGGGGGAAGGGAAAGGGAACAGTGCTCAAAGAGGGGACGGGAGCCGAAATGGACCGAGATGTCAGCCAGCTGGATCATAATGCGTGATGATATCCGTGGGTTATGCGTGTCAGTTTCAATAAATCAGGCGAAAGATATGAAAGAAATTGACAATAGGCAATCGGGATTTGGCAATTCGGACCTTGTCAGGCGGAAAGCGCGAAGGCTTCGGGATGCCGTGAAATCCAAATGCGCAGAGGCTGCGGATCCGGGCGGACGGGCGCTTATTTTTCTTCCAGGGCGATATCCAGTACTTCCGTCATGTCCCTGACAAAGGAAAAGCTCAGGTCATTCCGGATCTCAAGGGGGATGTCGTCCATATCCTTGTTGTTTTGCTGCGGCATGATGATGGTTTTCAATCCCGCACGATGCGCCGCGATGATCTTTTCCTTGATCCCGCCGACGGGCAGCACGCTGCCGCGCAGGGTGATCTCGCCGGTCATGGCAAGGTCGTTCTTGACCTTGCGCCCGGTCAGGACGCTGACGACGGAAGTCAGAAGGGTCACGCCGGCGGAAGGGCCGTCCTTGGGAACGGCTCCGGCCGGAATATGGATGTGGATATCGTATTGTTTGTCAAAACGTTCATCGATGCCGAGCTCGATCGCATTGGAGCGGATAAAGCTCAGCGCGGCCTGGGCGGACTCTTTCATGACCTCGCCGAGTTGACCGGTCAGCTGCAGTTTGCCTTCACCCGGCATTTTCGTGGCTTCGATAAAAAGGATATCGCCGCCGACCTGGGTCCAGGCAAGTCCGATCGCAATGCCCGCGCGTTTCATGCGTTCCGCCCGGTCGCTGAAGAATTTCTGTTTTCCCAGATAGGTCTCTACGGTCTTTTCCTGGATCGTCCGTTTCCGGAAGTGCGCGGATTCGACTTTTTCTTTAGCGACTTTCCGGCACACGTGGGCGATCTCGCGTTCAAGCGCGCGCACACCGGCCTCGCGCGTATAATCCTGAATGATGGCGCTGACACCGTCCTGCGTGAAGCGGATGTCCTTTTCGCTCAGGCCGTGTTCCGTGACCTGTTTCGGGATAAGGAAATGTTCGGCGATATGCGCTTTTTCGGGAAGGGTGTAGCCGGAAAATTCGATGAGCTCCATGCGGTCGCGGAGGGGACCCGGTATGGTCTCGGGCCAGTTCGCGGTCGCGATGAACATGACCTTGCTGAGGTCGAAGGAGGTTTCGAGATAATGGTCCGAAAAGCTGTAGTTCTGCTCGGGATCCAGCACCTCGAGCAGGGCGCTGGAGGGATCGCCCTTGTAGTCCGCGCCGAGCTTGTCGATCTCGTCAAGAATGAAGATCGGATTGTTGGAACCGGCCTTTTTGATCCCCTGGATGATCCGTCCGGGCAAAGCGCCGATATAGGTGCGCCGGTGACCGCGGATCTCGGCCTCGTCGCGGACGCCGCCGAGGGACATGCGGTGGACCTTGCGCCCCATGGCGCGCGCAATGGATTTTGCGACGGAGGTCTTGCCGGTGCCGGGAGGGCCCACAAAACAGAGAATGGGGCCTTTTACCGCGGAATCGGGATCGTTTTCCAGCTTCAACTTTCGCACGGCGAGATATTCGAGAATGCGCAGTTTGATCTTGTCCAGGCCGTAATGGTCTTCATTCAGTATCTTGGAGGCGTTCGCGATATCGATCTCGTCATCCGTCGAGACGGACCAGGGCAATTCGGTCAGAAGCTCGAGGTAAGTGAGACTGACATTGTATTCCGGCGATTGCTTGGACATGCGGCTCAGACGCTCGATCTCCCGTTCGGCGGCTTTGCCGGCGTCTTCCGGTAATTTCGCCTTTTCCAGTTTGTCCTTCAGGTCGATGATGCGTTCGTCCTCGTCCTCGCCGAGTTCCTTGCGGATGGCCTTCATCTGTTCGCGCAGATAATATTCGCGCTGATTCCTGTTGATGGAGTCCTTGACATCGGACATGATCTTTTCGCCGATCTTGGCCTTTTCCATCTCCTGTTGCAGGATGACGGAGGTCTCGGAAAGGCGCTTGCCGATGTTCAGCTGTTCCAGGATATGCTGCTTCTCCTCGACGGACACGTTGAGCATGGAGATGATCACATCCGCCAGATTTCCGTCATCGACGGCGTTCATCATCATGGTGACATTGTCTTTGGAAAGGTAGTCTGAAATTTCCACGATCTCGCGGAAGGACTCTTTGATCCTATCGCGCAGGGCATCGGCCTCGACCGACGGAACGTTCTCTTCCTGAACGCGCTGGACGATCCCGTGATAATAGGGATCCTGCTTGGTGATCTTGAGGATTTTGACGCGCTCAAGTCCCTGCACGATCACGCTGCGGCTGGAGTCCGGCATCTGAAAGACCTTGACGATCTTGGTCAGCGTGCCGTACTTGTACAGATCGTCCTCGCTGGGGTTCTCGATCGCGGTGTCGTTCTGCGCGACCACCACGAAAATTTTGTTCTCTTTCATGATATCGTTCAGAAGACGCAGGGAGTGGACGCGCCCGACATAGAGGGGAACGATCTGCAGGGGGAACAATACCGTATTCCGCAGGGGCATGATGGGGATCTCTTTCGGGATCTTGTATTCGTCCAGGATGTTGCGGTCGTAATTGACGGGTTCGAATTTATTCATGGGTGTATCCGTCCTCTTCAGGTTTGGGATTATTTAAGGGATCCGTGATGAATCCGGGTTTTTTCGAATTGGTGCGGCCGTCCTGCTTGATACGGAAGGATTTGATGGTCGCGGATCCGTGGAGGGGCATGATATAGAACAGCTTGAACACGCGCACCACGCGGATGCTCACGCGTTCGTCGGAGCGGCAGGAGGGAAGATCGTAGGTCTGGTTCGGCCAGAGCCCCGAGCGCATCTGCCTGCCTTTCAGCCAGTCCAGCATGCCGGTGATGCGGGCGTCCTGATAGCTGACGTTGAGCCGGGCCAGCATTTCAAGGACGGACAGCGTGCCGCCGGCGAAGGAGCCGGGGATCATATAATCGCGGCTTAAATTCTGCCAGGCATTGGCTCCCTCGAGGATCCCGCCGGTATTTTCGGCGTAGAGGTGGTTCAGGATGAACTCCACGCCCTTTTTGATCTTGGTGTTCTTCATGTATTTCATGCTGTAGCTGAAGGTATGGAGGGCTTTGCAGGTGATCCAGACATCCGAATATCCGGCGGCGGTCGTTCCCCAGCCCTTGTCGTCGTTCTGTTGGTACAAAAGCCATTTCAACGCTTTTTCCATATAGGGATTGGTCACCACGCCGTATTCGAGAATGGTCTCAATGATAAAAATATTCGAAGCGAGGGATGCGGGGAAGCTCCCGTCCTTCTGCTGAAATTGTATCAGGAGGGCAAGGGCTTTCTGGATCGATGTCATTTTCCGGGTGCAGTGGTAGAAATGCAGTTCCTTGACGATCGAGGCAAGCTTGACCAGCATTTCCTCTTCGCGCGATTTTTCGAATTTTTCAATATTTTTCAGGATGCGTTCAAGCGTCAGCAGAAGACTGATCCTGCGTTCCGCCGTTTTAACGTCCTGCTCCGTAGAGAGCAGGCGTTCATCGTCATGCTCGTAGAGGAGAAAATGCTTCCGTATCTCATAGCGCACCGGCGCGTGATAACCGTTATACAGCACGCCGATGGGCTCTACGGGGAGCTCCTTTTCGAACCAGGCCATTAACGCGGGATTCTTGTTTTCCATCTTATTTCCGTTTCCGTATGATGTCGCCTTCAGCCATGACCATATTCGGGAAGGCTGCCAGGTGAAGCGGGTGCTTGTCCCAGACGATGAGGGACGCCCATTTCCCCTTTTCAACCGTACCCAGATGCTCGTCAATGCCAAGGATGCGGGCATTGTTCCGCGTGATCAGGCCGATGGCGTCGCTGTCGCTCATCCCGTAGATCATAAAGTACTTCAGGGTGTCGCGCAGAGACGTTGTGAGAATGACGGGGTGGTCGGACATCAGGCCGTAAGTCGCGTTGGACTCCATGAGCAGTTTGACGTTCTGGTAGTAGCCGTGTTTCAGTTCGACCTTGTAGCCCAGCGTGCTCAAAGGCCCGTAGACAATGGGAATGCCGTGTTTGGCAAGTTCGTTGAAGATCTGTTTGTGCCAGACGTCACCGAGATGGTCTGCCGTTACGGTAAGCCCGTATTTTTCTTTAAGATATATAAGGTAAAGCGCGTCGTCCTCTTTATGGACATGCACCTTGGCGGTCTTTTTTCCGCTCAGGAGCTCGAGGTAGTTCTTTTCATCCGTCGTGAAGCCGAGCTGGTACTCGCGTTCGGCATCGGCGCTCATCTGCAGGGATTCCTGCTTGGATATCTTCGCTTCTTTCAGCTGTTTTTCAACCTCGCGCAGGGCCTTGTCCTTTTTCAGTTCCGCCGCCGCTTTTTTGCTGAGGATCTCATCGAATTTGTTTTCCAGCATGCCGTAGATGCCCATGCGCGTGTCGGGACGGGTGCCTTTCCAACTCGTGGTGGAACGGGGATTGTAGCCCAGCGCCATTTTAAAGCCGTAATCCTTGATCTCGGCGTCCTTGCGGTTGGGGGAGAAATTCCGGATCACCTTGGCCTTCCCGCCGATGAGGTTCCCGCTGCCGGGAATGACGCAGGAATAGAGATTGCCGAAATCAACCGCCTCCGAGAAGGCGCGATCGTCAAAATAAATGCTGTTGATCGGATCGTTGGAGATCAGGAATTGGGCGGTCTGGTCGTTCACCTCGGATTCCGCCTGCGGCTCGCCCTCGCGGTCCATGCCGATGTGAGAGTGGGCGTCAATGAACGCGGGCGTGACCCAGCCTTCGTAGTCGGCCTGCTTTTGTTTTTTCGTAACATCCACGATCTCGTTGCCTTCAACGATGACCGCTTTATCTTCGAGCTGCTGCCGGCCGTCAAAGAGGGTCGTGGCGTTGATGATGATCTGTTTGGGCATATGGGCTTCCTTTCTGTTTCCGGGGTGTGTGAATTAATTCTTGCGGGTCGATCGGGACCGTCCCCTCCAGGGTTATTGCAAAGGCTGTTTGTGACTATCCCTTTGCATTCATCAGGTCTTTCATTATTTTGATCGTGCCGGCGGGATCCTGCGCGTGAAAGACGGCGCTGCCGGCCACAAAGACCTCGGCACCCCGTTCACTGACCGCTGCGATGTTCTCCGGATTGATGCCGCCGTCAACCTCGATCAGATAATCAAGACGCTCCTCCCGCTTCCATGCGGCCAGTTCCCGGATCTTGTCATCGGCCGAAGCGAGATAGGACTGGCCGCCGAAACCCGGTTCCACGGACATGACCAGCACGTAGTCGCAGAAAGGGAGCAGTTCGCGGATCGCCGCAACGGAGGTTTTGGGCTTGATCACAATGCCCGCCCGAACCTTGCGGTTTCTGATCCGCTCCAGGGCTTTTCGCGGATCCCGGACCGCTTCGGCATGGATCGAGAGCCAGTCGGCGCCGGCGTCGATGTATTGGTCCATCGTATCTTCGGCATTCGTGATCATCAGGTGCACGTCCAGGGGAAGGCCGGTCAGCTTCCGGATCTGCCGGATCAGCGGCGGTCCGAAAGTGAGGTTGGGGACAAAATGGCCGTCCATGACATCGCAATGGATCAGGTCCGCCCCGGCGGTTTTCAGCATGCGGATCGCCGGTTCCAGATTCATGAAGTCGGCGGATAATATGGAGGGTGCGAGCATTTTTTTCATAATGTTATTCCTGCGAATGTAGGGGCGACTCTAGAGTCGTCCGTACGAGTTTTTCATACGCTTCTTTCGCATGGTACGACGACCGTACCAGCGGCCCCGATTCCACGTGCCGGATCCCGATGGCCAGGGCCCGTTCTTTATAGTGTGCAAATTTGTCGGGATGGACGTATTCC
>JAFGVT010000055.1 GCA_016937825.1 Fidelibacterota bacterium
ACAAGCGGAAACCTTCTGGGCTATACGGCCGAGATCCGCCGGTCCGATATTTACAAATACCGCGACCGGGGCTATAAGCTGGGAAACGTTATCGGCTATGACGGTATTGAAAAGCAATATGAACACCTCCTGAGGGGAGAACGCGGATATCGGTACAAACAGGTCAATGCCGTCGGAAAACCCCTGAATGACCAAGCGTATGAACAGACGAATCCCGCGCCCGGGAATGCCCTATATCTTACCATAGACCAGCAGTTGCAGGCAAAAGCGGAATCGCTGCTGGTCAATTACAACGGGGCGGCGATCATGATGAACTATCAGAACGGGGAGATCATCGCCTGCGTTTCGTCACCTTCCTACGACCCGGACATCTTTACCGAAGGGATCACGCAGGCAGAATGGGATTCCATTGCCCAGGACAAGCGCATTCCCCTCTTCAACCGCGTCATTCGGGGGCAATACCCCCCCGGCTCCATTTACAAGATGGTTGCCGCCATCGCGGGATTGGAAAAGGGGATTATCGAACCCTCCACGGAATATGAGTGTACGGGTGTGTTTGAACTTGGAGGAAGAAGCTACAAATGCTCGCACGTGCACGGAATTGAAGATCTTAACGAGGCCATCGCACATTCCTGCAACGTGTACTTCTATAATGTTATTCTGAATCTGGGCGTGGACGATTGGTCCTATTACGCAAAACAGATGCGCTTTGGAACTCCGACGGGAATCGACCTGCCGGGCGAACTTTCGGGACTTGCACCGGACCGGGAATTTCTGGACAAGCAGTACGGAAGACGAAAATGGTGGAAAGGAATGTGGCTGAACATGGTCATCGGGCAGGGGGACGTTCTGGTTACCCCGATGCAGGTGCTCCGCTATACCGGGATCCTGGCCACGCGGGGCAAGGTCGTCACGCCGCACCTGCTGCGCTCGGTGCACTACACAAAAGACAATTCCATTGAATATCCCGAGTATCCCGTCAAACATGTGACCGATATATCCGCCCATACCTGGAAAGAGATCGAATCCGGCATGCTGAACGCCGTGCAGAGCAGCTGGGGAACGGGAAGGACCGCCAATGTTCCGGGTCTGAACATGTACGGAAAGACCGGCACGGCGCAAAATCCGCACGGGGAAGCGCACGGGTGGTTTTTGGGCTATTCAAAGAGGACCGATTTTCCCTATGCCGTCGTGGTGTTTGTCGAACACGGGATCGCGGGAAGCGATGTCGCTGCGCCGGTTGCCGGACAGCTGCTGAAGGCCTACTATTATATGAGAAAACGATGAAATTCAAAGATTTCTTCAATCTGAAATTTTCAGAGCTGGATATCCCCTCGCTGATCCTGGTGTTCGTCCTTACCGGGTGCGGGCTGGTTGCGATCTACAGCGCCACGTCCTTTGTGGGGACAACGTCCAATATGCAGTATTTCTGGAAACAGATCCTGGGCATTGTCGGCGGACTTGCCATGTTCATCATGCTGTATTCCGTCCGGAAGAGCTTTATTCTAAGCTACGCCGAAGTGTTGTATATCATCGGGCTCATCCTGATCATCATTCCTTTTATCCTGTCCATGGCGACATCGGGCACAAACCGCTGGATCAATCTGGGAGATTTTCAGATCCAGCCCTCGGAGTATATGAAATTTATCCTGATCATTATGCTTGCAAAATGTTTCAGTGAAACGCGCCGCTCACCGCAAAACCCCGGTTACGTGCTGTATCCGCTGACCGTGCTGCTGATCCCGGCCGGAATGGTATTTATCCAGCCCGATCTCGGGACGACCTTTATCTATGTGGTGATCTTTGCCTCCATGCTTTTTATGAGCGGCTACAAGATCTATTACATCTTTATGATCATTGCTCCCTTCATTACCATGATCGCGGCGTTCAACAGCTGGGTCTTCCTGATATGGGGACTGATAATCGCCGTGATCATCTTTCTGAACAATAAGAACATCCTGTTCTCGGTGCTGATGTTCCTGCTGAACATTCTGGTGGGGGTCATGACGCCCTTTTTCTGGAATGCGATCAAACCCTACCAGCAGCAGCGCATCCTGACGATGCTTAATCCCCAGCTGGACCCCATGGGCGCCGGTTACCAGGTGATCCAGTCACAGATCGCCATCGGTTCGGGCGGTCTCCACGGGAAGGGCTTTCTCCAGGGAACCCAGTCGCACCTGAACTTTCTTCCCGAGCAACATACGGACTTTATTTTTTCCGTAATATCCGAGGAATTCGGTTTCATCGGGATCAGCATCATTCTGTTCATCTACTGTTTCCTGATCCTGCGCTGGTTCAAAATGGCCGTAACGGCCAAAAGCACCTTCAGCGCCATGCTGATCATCGGAGGAACTGCGGCCCTGCTGGCGCATATTTTCATCAATGTGGGGATGACCGTGGGCCTTCTGCCGGTCACCGGAAAGCCCCTGCCCTTTATTAGCTACGGCGGAAGCTTTCTGATGACCTCCTTCGGACTGGTCGGCCTGGTCCTGAACGGCAACGCGGAATAAGCGCACGCCTATTTTAAAGCGCCGCATTTCGGACTTCATATTCCTCATGAACTTCGTTATATTAATTCCGTGGAAAAGCTGATCATAAAAAACAAAAAAGCCTATCACGATTACCATATCCTGGAAAGGGTGGAATCGGGGATCGTCCTTCACGGAATGGAGGTAAAAGCCATTCGCGAAGGCAAAATTAACATCAAGGAAGCTTACTGCAATTTTCAGAACAAGGAACTCTTTCTGTTACAGGCCCATATTTCCGCTTATTCACATGCCGGGTATGAACAGCATGATCCCGTTCGTCCCAAAAAGCTGCTGCTCCATGAAAAAGAACTGAGAAAGCTGAAGCAGAAACGCGATGAACAGCACCTTACGATGGTCCCGCTCTCCCTCTATTGGGTCGGGAACCATATTAAGGTCGAGATCGGCCTGGTCAAAGGGAAAAAGCTCTACGACAAAAGGCAGGATATCGCGAAACGGGATACGGAACGCAGTATGGAACGGCAGATGAAACATTGAGACCAAAGGAGCTGTCTATGAACCGGTTTCCATCGCTGAAGGAACAGATGGACATCATTCGGAAGGGCGCGGAAGAGATCATTCCCGAAGAAGAGCTTGTCAGGAAGATCGAAAAAAGCATTCGCACCGGGATCCCCCTGCGGGTCAAACTGGGTGCGGATCCCAGCCGCCCCGACCTCCATATCGGGCATGCCGTTGTGCTGAATAAAATGCGCCAGTTCCAGGATCTGGGCCATCAGGCGGTGCTGATCATCGGGGATTTTACGGCAATGATCGGTGATCCCACGGGCCGGAGCAAAACCCGCCCCGCCCTGACGCTGGAAGATACAAAAGAGAACGCAAGATCCTATTTCGAGCAGGCGGGGATCGTTCTGGATGCCGAACACCTGGAGATCCGGTACAATTCGGAGTGGCTGGACGTGATGAATTTCAGGGAGGTCATCGGCCTGTCCGCCCACTACACGGTGGCCAGAATGCTCGAGCGGGATGATTTTTCAAAACGCTACGCCGCGGGCATACCCATTTCGGTCCATGAATTCCTATATCCTCTTGCCCAGGCCTACGACAGCGTTGCGGTCCGCTCGGATATCGAACTCGGCGGAACGGATCAGAAGTTCAACCTGCTGGTCGGCCGTGATATTCAGCGCGAATACGGCGTTGAACCCCAGGTGATCCTGACCATGCCGCTTCTTGAGGGATTGGACGGGAAAGAGAAAATGTCCAAATCGCTGGACAACTATATCGGGATCACGGATGTGCCCGAGAACATGTACGGAAAGGTTTTGTCCATCAGCGACGACATGATCCTGCGATATTTTACGCTGGTGACCGACCTGCCGCCGGAAAAGACAGACGAATACCGCCTGGCCATGGAAAAAGGCGCAAACCCCAGGGACATCAAGCACATGCTCGCATGGCAGCTGGTGAAACGGTACCACGGACCGGCGGCGGCGGACCTGGCAAAAGAACAGTTCGAGAAAGTATTTGTTCTCAGGGACCTCCCGGACGAAATGCAGGAGTATGTCGTCGGAGAGCAGGACGTATTTATCAGCAAGCTGATGGTGGACAGCGGATTGTGCCAAACGGGGGGAGAGGCGAAACGCCTGATAGCCCAGGGCGGCGTCTATCTGAACGGCGAGCGCATCATGTCCCAGACGCATCCCGTGAGCGTCCGCGAAGGCGACGTCCTGAAAGTCGGGAAGCGAAAATTTCTGAAACTGCACAGGAAATAACCAAACGATCCTGTTTTTAATAGGTAAAGGACCTGCCATGAGATGGTCAGCACTTGCGGAAAAAGTACATCAGCATCTGATCCGCAGTGCGCTCGTCCGGCAGGATGACCGCCTCTTGCTTGCCGTTTCCGGCGGACTTGACAGTGTCGTCCTGCTGCATGTTTTTCTGGAATTGCAGCCGGCATGGAAATGGGACCTTCTTGTGGGACATATCGATCATGGACTGCGGCCCGGGGCTGACGACGACGAATCGCGTTTCTGTGAAGCGCTGGCTAAACAACACGGGCTGACCTATCTGGAGGAGAAACTTGTTCTGAACGATCCCGGTGAAAAGCGGGAGTATGAAAATGAGAGCACGCAGAACCCCAGTACGGAATCGCTTGCCCGAAATGCCCGCTACCGCATTTTTACCCGCTGGGCAAGGGAATATTCCTGCGACGCCGTGGTCACGGCGCACCATGCTAACGATCAGGCGGAAACCCTTCTCTACAGAATGCTGACCGGCGCCGGTCTGAACGGACTGAGCGGCATACCGGCCGTGCGCGGCGTTTTCCGGCGGCCCCTGATCCGGGTTCTGCGTTCGGAGCTGGCCGCCTATGCCGAAGAAAAGAACATAGCCTTTTATGAGGACAGCAGCAACGAGGATACCGCATTTGCCCGGAATAAGATCCGTCATGAGGTTGTTCCGGCGCTAAAAAAGATGGGATATAACGATCTTGAGCGAATGCTCGCACGGTCGGCGGCGGCTTTGGATGAAGCCTCCGCGGCGATTGGCTTTGCGGCCCGCGAACAAATGGAAAAACTGCTCGTCACGGAGGGACCTGTCCTTAAGCTCCGGATCCCGGCCTTTAATCTCTTGCCCGCGATGATCCGGAAAGAGATCATCAGGATCTTATACCGGGAAAAACTCAACATCATCCGCCATGTTTCCGGGGAGCAGCTTGAAGAGGTCCTTGACCTTATTGCCAGAGGCGAATGCGGAAAAAAAACAGCATATTCAAACCATACACTGACGATCGGCCGGGAGTTCGTTCAGTGGGAAAAAGAACAGTGTCAAAAAATATATCGGGAAGCCGTCTGTGCAGATAAAATCCTTATCAGGTTCCCCGGGGGAGAGATGAAAATAGAACTTGCACCGATCCCCGCTTCTCTTGTTCCGGACGATGCGCACACGGCGTATTTTTCAGAGGAG